>JBKPPE010000381.1:0-5652 GCA_046733375.1 Acidobacteriota bacterium
CAAAGATCGAGGTTGACGGCGCGAAGACTTCATCACGCTTGAGCTGTTCCACAATTTCCGCCTGCCCTCGTCGAATTGCGCGACGCAGTGAATCTTCTTTGGGATTCTCTGCTGAGATCGCGCGGCCGACACGCGCCGGCACGACGCGCGGCGGCCAGTAGTTGTAACCCGCCCAACAGAAACGGCAGCCCTGCGAACACCCGCGCGAAATCTCGACGAGGAAGCGATCTCCCATCTCGGCTTGCGGCGCAAAAATGCTTGTCGACGGCGCGAAGACTTCATCACGCTTGAGCTGTTCGACAATTTCTGTTTGACCGCGACGAATCGCGCGACGAAGCGAACCTTCTTTTGGATTCTCAGCAGAGATGGCACGACCCACGCGCGCCGGAACGCCGGCTTCCGTCGGCGTGTAGGCGTTAACCGTGCCGTCACCGTTGTAGCTAACGAAGTAATGCGACGGAATGTAAAAGCCGCGGCCTTCGCGCCCCAACTTCAACAGCAACTCTTCTCTCGATTCAGTTTCGAAAAGCGCGTCCACGAGTTTTGGTCCGAGAATCTCGCCTTCGCCGACGCCGATCACATCCGTGAACTCCGCGATCGGCTCCGGATTCAGAAATGAAGCGGCGCAGCCCATCACTATCTACGGATCGTGTTCGGTGCGATCCTTTGCCCACACCCGCACGCAGCTCAACTGCAACATGCGCACCATGTTGACGTAGTCGGTCTCGAACGAAATCGAAAACGCGATGACATCAAAATCGCGGACAGGCGTTTGTGATTCGAGTGAGAGGAGTGGAGTTCCGGTTCGTTCGTACTCGCGCATCTCGTCGATCACGAGACCTGCGCGACTGCGCCTGACCTCGTATCCGGAACTATTACGCGAATACTCAGTGCTGCCATTCAGTGGTCGCGTGGATGTCGATCCTTCATCGACGTGTAGTCCTCGGCCACTGTCCGGCAGGAAGACTCTTTCGCAAGAAACCTCAGGAGTGTCATTGAAGAGTTCATACATCGCCTGAAAGCCCAGGTTCGCCATCCCGATCGAATAAACGTTCGGATAGCAAAGCGCGATGCGCAGTTGCGCACCGCGTTTCAGAACCCAGCCATCTTCACTGGCGATCTTTCGTTTGTAGCTTTCGACGATCTTCTTCATTCGACGTAAATCTGGGAGCGCGGACACCCCCGTCCGCAGCGAGCGTAGCCCGCTACTACTCTATTGAAAATCCGCTAGTTGCGCCGGGGCCTCGATGCGGACGGGGGCGTCCGCGCTCCCAGTATTCAGTTATGCTGAACCGTTTCGAGAAAAGCCTTCAACTTCCGCGACCGCGAAGGATGGCGAAGTTTCCGCAGCGCCTTCGCTTCAATCTGGCGAATGCGTTCGCGGGTCACGGCGAAATGCTGCCCCACCTCTTCGAGCGTGTGCTCAGAGCCGGTCGTGCCCAAGCCGAAGCGCATCTTGATCACTTTCTCTTCGCGCGGCGTCAGCGTTGCGAGCACTTCGTCGGTAATCTCGCGCAGGTTCGAGGCCACCACTGCGTCCGAAGGGTTCAGGATTGATTTGTCCTCAATGAAGTCGCCGAGGTGCGAATCTTCCTCTTCGCCGATGGGCGTTTCGAGAGAGATCGGCTCCTGGGCAATCTTCAAGACTTTGCGCACCTTCGAAACCGGAATATCCATCTTCTTCGCGATCTCTTCGCTCGTTGGTTCGCGTCCGAGCTCCTGAACGAGCGCGCGCGACGTGCGAATAAGTTTGTTGATGGTTTCGATCATGTGCACCGGAATGCGGATCGTTCGGGCTTGATCAGCAATCGCGCGCGTAATTGCCTGCCTGATCCACCATGTTGCGTAGGTCGAGAACTTGTAGCCGCGTCGCCACTCGAACTTGTCCACCGCCTTCATCAAACCGATATTGCCTTCCTGAATCAGATCGAGGAACTGCAAGCCGCGGTTCGTGTACTTCTTCGCAATTGAAACGACGAGTCGCAGGTTGGCTTCGACGAGTTCGCGCTTGGCCTGGCCCGTCTGTTGTTCGCCGGTCACGATATTTTGCAGCGAGCGCTTCACGTCCACCGGCGAGATGTGGAATTCCTCTTCGACCGTGCGCAGACGCTTCTTCGCGTTGGCCACATGGGCCTTGTAGGCTTTCTGATCGTCCGCCTTCAGGCGCTTCTTTACATTAAGTTTCTCGGTGTAGGTGGAAAGCTCGCGTTCCGCTGATCGCACTTCTTTCTGCACGTTGCGAATCGCATTGATCAGACGCTGGCGCGAACGCTCCGTCAGGTTCAAACGGGCGATTTCGTCGGCGATTTCAATTCGCAGGCGCGCTACGCGCCCGCGCAGGCGCAGGACTTTCTTCGTCTTCTTGCCGCGCTGCGCTTTCGTCTCCTTCTTCAGCTTGTCGTACTCCTTCAGCGCGTTCTTATAAATCTTGCGGATGTTCTCGATACCTTCGATCGTCCACTCGCGATACTCATCGGCCTTGTCATCCTCGCCGGCCAGTTCAGCCTGTTCGGAAAACAGAACGACTTCGCGAATGTTGATGCGGACTGCCTGTAGCTCTTCACCCACTTTCAACAGTTCCATCACCGCAATCGGCGATCGCCCGATGGCTTTGTGAGTCTTCATCAAGCCGCGCTCAATGCGCTTGGCGATGGCGACTTCGCCCTCGCGCGTCAACAAAGGCACCACGCCCATTTCGCGCAGGTATAAACGCACGGGGTCGTTGGTTTTCTCGAGCGCACCGGCAGAGAGATCCAGCTCGAGATCCTCGTCGCTCTCTTCTTCTTCCGTCGAAATCGCCGCGGCCTGTTCAATCAGTCGTTCATCCGAATCCGCGACATGAATGTTCGAGGCGTCCAGTTTCTGGAGCACGTCTTCAATATCGTCCGGAGAAACAACATTTTCCGGCAACTCGCGATTGAGGTCGTCGTAAGATAAGAATTTCTTGTCACCGCCTAACTGAAGCAAGCGGTCCATCACATCGTCTCGATCTTTTTCTTCACTAGCCACTTTTATCTTTATCCTTTAATCAAACCGATTTTCATCGGTCAAACATTAGATGCCGCACGACGCGGCATTCGCTCAATTTACCTGTTTGCTCACTAGCGCCGCGGGCAAAAAGCCCGCGCGCTGTTTCGATAACTCTAAGATTTGGGCCAACAACGTGTCGCGCCGCTCGGCCTCGCCGGCCCGATCGGCCTCGGCCGCTGCCGACCGCATCTCTTCAATGTCGCGATCCAGCTTCATCAGGCGCAGCGCGTCCACGCAACTGTCAGCCTGTGCCAGCGCTTCGTCAAAGTTTTCAATCGGGCTGGCGAGCATCAATCGCGCCAGCAACTCACCAACCGCTGGATTGTCCGCCGTTTCCGCGCTCAGCGAATCAAAACTGATTTCGCTCTCGTCCTCGTTCAGCTTCACAATCGCGCGAAACAGCGGCGCCGTTGCCAGGCCTTCGTAATCGCTCGTTTCGAGTCGCGGCAGAACAATCTTGCGCAGCTCTTCACTTCCCAGAAGCAGCTCCAGAATCTGTTCTTCGGCCACGGTCGGCTTCAGCGGTCTAATGACCACCTGCTGAACGGTGGCACTATCCGTACTTGCGCCGCCACGCGTCCGTTGCCAAAGCTCGCGCCGCTGATCCGGCTGCACCCGCAAAGCGTCCATGGCGATGTCAAAGTACTCGCGCCGCTGAATCCGCCCGCGCACAGCGCGCACAAACGGGAGCGTCTCCTCCACAGCAGCCGCCTTATCAGCCGGGTTGTGAAGGTTACGATCCCGCAAAGCCTGATCGATCACAAATTGTATTTGGGGCTGTGCCTCGCCGCGGCGTCGGTTATATTCGGAAACGCCGTGTTTTCTGATGAAATCGTCAGGATCTGCGTTGTCCGGGAGGACCAGAACCTTGACTTCGATGTCTTCTGCCAGAAAGGTTTCGATTGCCCGCTTTGCCGCCTGCACGCCCGCTCGATCACCATCATAGTTCACCACTACTTTACGCGCAAACCGCGCGATCAGTTTCACCTGCTCAGGTGTTAGTGCGGTGCCGAGACTCGCCACCAAATTCCGCACGCCGAACTGGTACGGAACGATCAGGTCGAGATAGCCCTCAACCAAAATGGCGAAGCCGTGCCGTCTGATTTCGTCCCGCGTCAGATTCAAGCCGAAAAGATGGCGCCCCTTCGTGTAGGCGGGCGTTTCGGGGGAATTGAGATACTTGGGCTCGCCTTCCGGATCCAGCGTTCGTCCGCCAAACGCGATCGGTTTTCCCTGCGCGTCGAACACGGGGAACATCAACCGGCCCCGAAAACGGTCGTATGAGCCGCCTTCATCCTTTTTTACCACCAAGCCGCTCCGTTCGAGCTGCTCCTGCGTCGTGCCCTTCTGACGCAAATGCGTTGACAGAGCTTCCCAACTGTCGGGGGCGAACCCGAGTTGGAACGTCTTCGCAGTTTCTTCGGTCAGCCCACGCTGCTTCAGATATTGACGGACTGACGCCGCGGCTTTGCTTTGCAACTGATCCTGCCACCATTGCAGTGCCCATTGATTCAGTTCAATGACCTGATCCGACTCGCGCTTGCGCGCCTCGAAGCGGCCGTCGTCAACCATCTTCGGCAAAGGCACGCCGGACTTCTCGGCGACGATTTTGATAGCTTCGGGAAAAGTGACGCGCTCGATCTCCATCACGAAGTTAAAAATCGAGCCGCCTTTCTGGCAACCGAAGCAATAGAAGATCTCTTTCGCGGGATTGACTGAAAACGAGGGCTTCGTCTCTTTGTGAAACGGGCAGCGCGCCACCCAATTCGCGCCCGCTTTCTTCAACGTCACATAGTCCTGGATGACGCGGACAATATCCGCCTGACGGCGCAGGTCGTCTATGAATGTTTGCGGGAAACGCATTTAGGACTTCAATTCAACTTGCATCGCACCAGAACCGCCCTTGTCCTGCGGTGCGGAAACAAATTTCGCAACGTGCGGATGATCAGTTAAGAATTCTGTAATGGCTTTACGAAGCGCGCCCGTGCCGTGGCCGTGAATTATGCGCACTTCGTTGAGACCGTTCAAGAAAGCGGCGTCGAGAAACTTGTCCGCGAGATCGACCGCTTCGTCCGTCGTTTTGCCGATGAGATTCAGTTCGCTGCTTTGGAATTTTGAATCTGCTGCTTTGGAATGCAGATGCAGTTCCGTGGTCGCGGCTCGCGCCTTCAAATCTTCAAGTGTGCCCCTCGCGCTAACACGGGAGTTCCTGACCTCATGGCGTTTGTCGCTTGCCGCATCAACAAGTTCGAGATTCGAAAGCTTTTCGCGCATGTGAAGCGACCCCACGCGCAGTTCAGCTTCGCCGTTCTTGATTCGATCGACAATTCCAGTCGAACCCAAGGTCAACAACCGCACGCGATCACCGACTTGAATTTCGCGATCTCGCTCACGACCTTCGCGTGCGCCGGGAGCGCGGGCATCCTGCCCGCTTCTTTGCGCGGCTTGAGTCTCTGCCGCGTCGCCCACTGTAGAAATTTCGCTAATCACTTCTCCATCGCGAATGACCTTCACCCCGCGCAGTTGCGGGGGCAAGCCCCCTTCCTGACCTTGACGCGTCCTTGGTTGAGCTCGTGTCTGCTGCCGCGCTTGCTCAGACATCACTTGTGCCGCGCGTTGGGC
>JBKPPE010000382.1:0-4305 GCA_046733375.1 Acidobacteriota bacterium
GCCTTCTGCCTTCCGCCTTCCGCCTTGTGCCTTCCGCCTTACTGCCCACTCGCCTTCGACTTCGGTCCTCCCAACGAACGGAGCGACTCTTCGGCTTGACTGCGATAACTGCTGTCAGGATACGAGTTCACCAGCTGCGACAGATAGTCGCGCGCCAACTCTCGAAATTGATCGGGCGTCAAAGTTCGTTTCGTATCGCCTTCGTGAATCACGTACAGCGCGGCCTCCTGTTTGCCTTTCCCTTCGGCGAGATGCAGGCTGCTCTCGCCAGCCATAAACAGGACTTCGTCAATTTTGGAGAACGCCGGGTTAGCCGCGATGATCTCTTCGCAGCGCTGTAACGCAGCAACGTAAGCCTTTTTCAATTTGAAATAATGACGCGCCACCTCAAGATTGTGCAGCGAATCCTTTTCCAGGTCAGGATCGCGGTTGACTTGCGGCCCCTGCTTAGCGCCGCCTTGCGCGCAAACAATAGATGACAGGCAAAGCAAGAACGCCAATGCAGCAAACGTTGTTAAGAACTTCTTCATAATCACTCCACACTTAACACCTGAAACTCGAAACCTATGTGCGGTACTTTTCAATGATGGCTGCGAGCTTGCGCGTGGTTGCTTCCGGCCACAGGTTCGGCGCGGTGAAAATAGCATTTTTTAGGGCAGTTCCGCACTTGCAGTCACGGGGAGCGCCCGACAATCTCTTTACCGCATCACGAATGATCAGCTGCGCGTTGCGCACATTTTGGGTCAGGTAGTTGATCACCGTTTCGACCGTAACGGCATCGTGACCAGGATGCCAGCAGTCATAGTCAGTGACCAGCGCGAGCGTCGCATAGCAGAGTTCCGCTTCGCGCGCGAGCTTCGCTTCCTGCAAATTCGTCATGCCGATTACATCCATGCCCCACGAGCGATAGACGTTTGATTCGGCGAGCGTCGAGAACGCCGGCCCCTCCATGCAAATGTACGTGCCGCCGCGGTGAACGTTAACGTTGACGCCTTTGCACGACGCTTCCAACGCGTCGCCCAAAGCTGAACAGACGGGATGCGCGAAAGCGATGTGGGCGACGATGCCCTCGCCAAAGAAAGTTGACTCGCGCACACGCCCGCGCGTCCGATCAAAAAACTGATCGGGAATCACCATGTCGAGCGGCGCATACTTCTCCTGCAACGATCCCACCGCAGAAGCTGACAGGATTCGCTCCACGCCCAGCAACTTCATCGCGTAGATGTTCGCGCGAAATGGAACTTCCGTCGGCGTGAAGCGATGCCCGACGCCGTGCCGCGGCAAAAAGGCGACGCGCTCGCCTTCCAGCGTGCCGAGAATAAATTTATCAGACGGATTTCCGAACGGCGTCTGCACCGCCATCTCTTCGATGTCGGTTAGTTCCGGCATCTGATACAGGCCACTGCCGCCGATAATTCCGATTTTCGCTGCTGTCATTTAATCAATGATTGCTTAGAGTCGGGCTACTGCCCGACGAATCGCCAAAATGGGCGGGCAGTAGTCCGCCTCTAAACCTGGACCGGAAATGCCTGGAACTTTCCGTCGTGTTCGACGATGCGCGCCAAAGGCTGATCCGGATCGTGATAGAACAAACAGGTCCAGTTTTCGCGCGCCGCTTGAGGCAGCAATTTCTTTTTTGCCTCAACAGTTTCGACCGGGTAAAGATCGTAGCCCATCACCCAGGCGAAAGGTACGTGCGCGCGCATCGGCACCAGATCGGCAAAACCGAACAACGTCTTCCCGTTCGTTTGCAGACGCCAACACTGCATTGAACGATTGTGGCCGGGATGCGTCTCCATCGTCAGTCCGGGCACGACTTCGTAAATATCCGGCTTCAATTCCAATTGGCTGCTGTCTTTCAATGGCCGCCAGTTCTCAGGAAAGTAACTCGCTCGGTCTCGATCAGTCGGCGACTCAGCATGTTCGTATTCGGCCTGAGAAATAAAATAGCGCGCGTTTGGGAATTGCGGTCGCGCGTTTCCCGCTTCGTCCTGAACCGTGTTGCCGCCGGCGTGATCAAAATGCAGGTGCGTGTTGATGACGATTGTCACGTCCTCAGGCACCGTCCCTGTCATAGTCTGCACGGACGCAGCCAGGGACTGTTTTCGATCGATGCCATACATCGCACGATGCTTATCCGACCATTTGTCGCCAATGCCTGTCTCGATCAGCACTCGTTCTTTGCCGGTATCGATGAACACACAATTCATGCTCATGCGAATCCGATTCTGATCGTCAGGTGGGCAGAATTTCGACCAAAGATTGCGCGGCACGACGCCAAACATTGCCCCGCCATCCAGTCGAAACTCGCAATCGGGCACGATCTCGACGCGATAATCTCCGAACTTCATCGCCGATCCTAATTAGTGTTTTTTGGCCGGTGAACTCTTCCCTTTTGGTGCAGGACTGGTTGTGGGCGGCGGTTGCGTCGCGAACGGCAGTCCCGGTTGCATTTGCTGTTGCGGCGGAGGCTGCACGGCGAAGTTCTCGGCAATCGTAATGTGATTGCTCTGACGCTTCACGATCTCGTCAATTAATTTCTTCTCTTTATCCTGTTCGACTTGCTGAGCGGCGGCCTGTGGATCGCCGTTGCGCCGGCCTTCGACTTTAATGATGTGAAAGCCAAATGGCGACTCAACGATGTCGCTGACTTGTCCAGGCTGTAACGCAAACGCTGCCTTCTCAAAATCCGGGACCATGCGACCGCGGCCAAACCAGCCCAGGTCGCCACCGTTCTCTTTGCTGCCAGGATCAGTCGAGTACTCTTTCGCCAGCGACTCGAAGTTCTCGCCGGCCTTGACGCGTTTCAAAACTTCTTCAGCCTTCGCGCGCGCCGCTGCTTTGTCGAGACCTTCTTCGGTCGGCGCGTCTGCCGATTTCACCGCAATCAAAATATGACGCGCGTGCACCTGTTCTTCAGGATGGGCCTTCATGTATTCATCGATCTCAGCCTGTGACGCTTTAACTGACTTCGCGAGGCTCTCTTCTTCGTACATTGAAGCAAGCAAGCGCGCCTGTTGCAGCATGATCTGCAACTGCGTCTTGCGCTGCTTGTCGACGCCCGCGGCGATTCCCTTGCGTTCGGAAATAAGGACTTGGCCAAACTGTTGGCGAATTTCCTGCATCTGGTCGGGCGGGATCTGTTGTCCTTTCATCATCGGATTCCGCGCTTGCGCGTCCGCGATAAATTGCTTCAGGCGATCCTCCTGGCCGGGTTCTTTGAAAAAGTTCTCAACGTCTGCGTCAGACGCCGGCGCCGCGTTCTGGGTCGTTGAGTAGTTTTGCGAAATGATGAACGACCGCATCAATTCAAGCTGTCGTTTGACTTCAGGGCGATTCGCGAAACCCTTCGCACGCGCTTCGTCAGCGACCGCGAACAAATCGCGCAGGTTCTTCGCAAATTCGCGACGCGCACTGTCGTCGGAAGAAAGACGCATCCGCATTTGCGGCGCTTGATCCGACGCGATCAAAGACATGTCGTCAGCGCTAAGATTGATCGGCGCCGCGTGACTCGCGCGCACCTGCCAAAAAATGATTCCAACTGAAAAAAGAATGCCGACACCGGCGGCAATCCAGGCTTTAGTAGTTGAGTTCAAAACAAGTCCTTTCGAAATAACTTGGAGCTATGCTCGCGGATCTTCGACAAGTTCGAGCAAGACGCCTCCGGTCGATGATGGATGAATGAAAGCGACAAGGCAACCGGCCGCGCCCACCCTGGGCTCTTCGTCGATCAGATGAGCGCCCCTGGCTTTTAAATCCTGCAAAGTCGCCTGAATATTTTCGACGCTCACCGCGATGTGATGGATGCCGCCACCACGCTTCTCGAGAAATTTTGAAATTGGTGAATCGGGCGACATCGGTTCGAGCAATTCCAGACGCGACTCACCTACCGGCAACATGCAAACGCGGACCTTTTGTCCCGCAACTTCTTCAGTGTGGTCCGCCTGTAATCCAAGCAGGTCATCCCAGATGTCTGCCGCTACACCGATTTCATTTGTCGCGATTCCGATGTGATGAATCTTCATAAAGCAGAGGGCTAGAGACTAGAGGCTAGGGGCTTGAGATCAGTAAACTGACTTACGCGTTACTCGATAGTTACTGGCCCAGAGCTCTGAGTTCGGAGTCCCTCTAGTCTCCAGTCTCTAGCCTCTAGCCTCTCCTTTCATCAGTTCCTCAGCCGCTGAATACGGGTCGCGCTGCTTTGACGCGACTTCGTCTGCCAATCGATCGAGCTTGGCGGCAGAACCGTTCTTGCCCAGCGCGCGCTCGAGAAGCTGCTCACGCAACAATTCGAGAATTCGCCAA
>JBKPPE010000383.1:0-4290 GCA_046733375.1 Acidobacteriota bacterium
ACTCAACCTCCTGCATTACGCAACTCAACATTAATCTCATCGAACATGTCCTGACGTCGCAGCGCTTCCGCGACGCTTTTCGCCTTATGTTCTGTGAGCGGATGATCGCCGTCGGCGCTCGCAATTTCGAAAACGCGTTCATCGAGCATCACCACACCCAGCGAACCGAGCGTCACTCCCGGCGTCACCTGGATATCGTTCATGTTGTGGACTTTGAAGTGTCCGGTTTGCTCAACCCAGTCCTCGATGAAGGGATCGCGCAAGGCGTGTTCGGCCTCTGATTCAGTCAGATAAGCGCCTTCCACGATTAGGCAGTATTCGCGGCCTTTGTTCTCAGTCATTGTGTTTTGCGGCGAGAGTCATGCAGGCGAAGCGTCGTCCGCCGACTGACGAAGAAAGAGAGCGTGCAACCTTCCGGAGCGTCATGGGTTAGGCCACTTCCGTTGCGATATAAGTGGCCCGAAATGTAGAGCTAATTTACCATTGCTCAGCAGGCAGCGCCAGAGTTTTGCGCAAAAGAAAACCGCCGCAGAAGTTGATTTCCGCGGCGATTTCCTGCTTTGGACGGGTTATTACGAGGCGTAGTGTCTATTCAGTTCATCGCGCAAACGTCTAAAGTACGAATCGAAGGTCACAAACCCGCTCAAGCCCTGAAAGAAGGCACGGCCATCAGTCTCGTCCGAAACGCGATTCAGAGAGCTTTGACCGTAGCTCGCGGCGAGGCGGCTGCTACTCGTCAATCCAACTGACGGAGCATAGAACGAGTAGATCGAAACGTTGCGACGGTTCGCTTCTTTGATCGTGCGATCGATGTCCAGCGTGTGGCCGGCGGCGCTCGAGTCGAAGCCCCGTGAGGTGTCGAGCCCGTCGGAAATCAACAACACGGCGTTGTGCTCATCTTTGGAATCGAATTTCTTTAAAGCTTCGATGACTTCGACGTACGGGTTGAATGACGATGCTGATTCGCTGGCAACGGGAATCCGTAGTGAGTTCGCAGCTCTATTCAAATCGGTTGTGAACGATTGACGGACCTGCAAGCTTCCACTGGTAATGTAGGCGACCATGACGCGCGAACCCTCGGGCAGCGAGCGAATGAATTCTTTCGTTACGCCGATTTCATTTGCGACCTGTGAGGTCAAGTCATCCTGGATCAAAATCGCAATGTTAACCGGCACGCGCACCTTTGCCGCGTCGGCTTCTTTCGCTGACACTTGTGTCGCGCTGAACACAGCCAGCAAAACCAACGCAGAAATTATGGAGGAAATTCGTCGAAACATAACTTTACCTCTGGATCGGCTCTATTCTGCCGGATCCATTACTGTTTTCTCTCTGTCCGGGTTGATTTTGAGATGCTTTGCGAGCGAGGCAAGTTGCCCAAAACGCGTCAATTACTGATGTAATTTGCACACGCCGCTGGCGTCGCATGGCGGGGGCACACCGAACAACGTGTAACGCCGCGACGCGAGCCAGTGATAGAAAATTGGTCCCAATTTTGTGAAGGGCCAGATAGATATAATCGGCGCGAGCCACTTCCACCGCGGCATCACGCGAATGACTTCGATCCAGCCAAAGTAACCCTTGTACCAGCGCCCGTCGTTTAGTCGAACGTGCATCTCTTCCGCCATCTGGGCGCGCGTGTGGGGCATCGCGCGCTCGAGGATTTTCGGATCGTTGTAGTCAAGCCACTCGAGCCGATGGTTGCGATCGAGCGGCTCAACATGCGCGCGCATCCAGCGGCAAAGGTTACATTGACCGTCAGTGTAGACTTCGATCTTGCTCAACGCCATTTCTTTAATTGTGGCCAAAGACTGGTGAGCGACCCAAATTTCGCGCCCTTGCAAAGGAAGACCGGAACGTGTCGCTCCAAGGCATAGGGATTGTCGGATGTTCCGACATACTCCACGTGCTCAAACAATTCGTTCAGCCTCTCCTGATTGTCGCCCAGCACAATCATGCAGTTGCCGGAATAGCCTCGCGGCCCCCACAGCCAGTACGTCTGATGGCCGCTGAGAGATTTCGGCAAACCGTAGCGCGGCCCAAAAAAATCAATCGCGCCAGCCTGACCATAATTCTGGCCAAAGATAGCGCAATCCGACCTCTGCTCAACTGGAATTCTTTCCCAGGCCTGGGCCGTCATGGCGGTCATCTCCACCCAGCCAAACTGATCGGCGTAATGCTGCGGCAGCACTGCTCGTTCGTGGCTGCGCTCACTGCGCGGCAGTTGGAACGGCAACCTGTTCATGTACGAGACGAAGCCATCGACCGGCAAGATCGGAACCACGATCGGCAGCAGGGCGACGCCGCCGACAATCAATGCGAGAATCAACGCGGGCTTTAACCAGACGAGGCGGGTGCGCTCGATCAGGCTTTCAATAGTCACAGCTCCGGCTGCAAACAGCACTGGATAGATCGGCGCGAGGTAATAGTTCTTACCCTGCAAAAGAACGAACGCAGTAAACGAAATCAAATAAGCCCAACCGAAGAGCCGCCATTGTCGCAACCGCGCTGAGAACAGGAGAGCCAAGCAACCGGTAACCCAAATTATCGCGGTGAAAGGATGCAGTAGAAGAATCTGCTGCAGGAAGAATTCAAACGGCGAGAGCCGCACGTCGCGACCCGCAGCGCGAATGTTGTGCATCAACTCGAGAAAGGGCCAGTGGTTTCGGATGTTCCAAACGAGGTTCGGTAGAAACAACAGAAAAGCGGTTACTCCCGCCATCCAAAACCACTTGCTCAGAAACACTCGCCGATGTGCCGTAAGCAGCAGCCCGATCACAATTGCCAATCCGAAAATGGCAATCGAATATTTCTCTTCCAGGCCCAAGCCTGCCGATACGCCAAAGAGCAACCAGTAGCGAGCGTCCCGCAGAATCGCGAGCACGGCGAAGTAGACACAGCCCATCCAGAATACCGGTTCGAGAGAATTAGTTGTAAGCAGACTGCCATTCGAAAGGTAAACTGGCGCTATCAACACAGCGACCGCTGTCAGCACGAGCGCAAATCTCCGTCCATCAAACTCACGCGCAATCAATGCAGCCAACACAACCGTCAGTGACGAAGCAACTGCGGGAAGGAATCTGATACTGCGGAGCGAATCGCCGAGGATCATGCGACTGACGCGCGCCAGAAAAGGAAGTAAGGGTGGCTGATCGACAAAACCCCAGGCGAGATGGTCGCCGCATGCCAGATAATCAAATTCGTCGCGGAAGTAACCGTAACGATTATTGAAGAAGCAATGGAACAGCAGTTTACCGCCGGCGATTGCGAACACGGCCGTCATTCCACTCGAACCTAAGCCGTGCCAACGACGACCGGAGTTGCTCTTTGAGTTGAAGAAACTCATTTACGGAAAGGGGGCCGCACGATACAGTAACCCGCCTATCGCGGCAAGAATTAACTCTTGGGAACTTTAGCAGCCCCGGCTTGTCTAAACATTTCATTCCACCGGCGAAGACTGCATGCTGACAATCCAAGAACTTCAGAAGACTTACCGCAACGGTGTCCGGGCGCTGAAAGGAATCGATCTGGATATTCCGCCCGGCATGTTCGGGTTGTTGGGTCCAAACGGCGCAGGCAAAACAACGCTGATGAAGATCCTTGCGACGCTTCTTGATCCCGATTCAGGTACAGCTGAGATGAACGGGCTGGACGTGATCGGCAACAAAGCTGAGACGAGAAAGATGCTCGGTTATCTGCCGCAGGACTTCGGTTTGTATCCGACTCTTACGGCGGCGCAGATGCTGGACTACTTTGCGAAGCTCAAAGGCGTTAGCGACAAAAAAGAAAGGCGTTCGCTCGTTGATGCTTTGCTCGAAAAGGTCAATCTATCCGCCGAGCGTAACCGCCGGCTCGGCGGCTTTTCCGGCGGCATGCGCCAGCGCGTAGGGATTGCGCAGGCCCTGATTGGAAATCCGCAACTGCTGATTGTCGACGAACCGACGGCGGGGCTCGATCCCGAAGAGCGCACCCGGCTACATAATTTGCTGGCTGAAAGCGCCGGCACGAACACCGTCATCCTGCTTTCAACTCACATCGTTTCGGACGTTTCAAATCTCTGCGATCGATTTGCTGTGATCCGCCGAGGCGAGATAGTTGCGGCCACATCAACCGAAGCGGCGCTGAAAGAACTCGAGGGTCGCGTTTGGGAAGCTACCGTACCCCGCGAACAAGTTGCCGGTCTGGAAGCGAATGGCAAAGTTGTCTCCAGACAGATGGCCGGCGGAAACACGCGTATCCGAATGCTCTCGGAAAATGGAAAGCCGGGTGAGAACTTCGCACCAGTAACCGCAA
>JBKPPE010000384.1:0-3894 GCA_046733375.1 Acidobacteriota bacterium
TTACGCTACTTATCTCGAGCGAAAGATTTCGGCGTTCATGCAAGCCCGCCTCGGACCGATGCGCGTCGGCCCCTGGGGACTGTTGCAACCGATCGCTGATGGTTTGAAGTTGCTTACTAAAGAAGACTTCGTTCCGGAGAATGCCGATCGTTGGATCTTTTTCGTGGCGCCTTACATCGCAGTCGTCGCGGCGTTCATCGTGCTGGCGGTTGTGCCGTTCGGTCCGGACTGGGCAGTGATCACCGACGTAAACATCGGCGTGTTGTTCGTGCTGGCGGTTTCGAGTGTTGGCGTGCTCGCGCTAATTCTCGCGGGCTGGTCGTCGAATTCGAAGTACGCTTTGCTCGGCGCCTTGCGTTCGAGCGCGCAAATGGTCTCGTACGAAGTCTCAATGGGACTGGCGATCATCGGCGCTCTGATGTTTGCGCGGACGCTATCGCTGTCAGGCATCGTCAACGCACAAGCGTCAGATTCCGTATGGTTCTTGTTTTACCAGCCAATCGGTTTTGTGATCTTTCTGATTAGCGGCATTGCCGAGAATAATCGTGCGCCCTTTGATTTGCCGGAAGCCGAATCAGAGCTCGTCGCCGGATTTCACACTGAGTATTCGGGCTTTCGCTGGTCTCTCTTCTTCATGGCTGAGTACGCGGCGATGGTCGTCGTCACTGCGGTCGCAACGACACTCTATCTGGGCGGCTGGTACTTTCCGTGGGTTGGTCGGCTGGAAACGGCCGGCTATCACAATCTCTATGTCGTCATCAGTTTGATTGTGTTTCTCGCGAAGGCTGGGCTGCTCCTTTATTTGTACTTCTGGCTGCGCTGGACGCTGCCGCGTTTCCGTTACGATCAATTGATGGACCTGGGTTGGAAGTGGATGCTGCCCGCGGCGCTCATCAACATTGTCGTCAGCGCGATCGGTGTCGGCGTGATTCAGGGCCTTGACGGCGTTGGCGGCAGGCAGACCATTGATCCGGTGCAAGTGAGCAGCGGGCTTGGTCTGACTGCAACTGGAAAAATAATTGCGATTGGATTCGGCATAGTGAATGTGTTGTTGACAGCCGGTGTGTTGTCCTTAATTAATTGGCGTTCGCGCGATTTCAATCTGAAGAAGCAGCGGCGGGGAATCCGACTGGTTGATTTGCCGAAAGGAAAGCCGGCGGTGGCGGCGGTGAGTTCGGAATCAGCTACATAGGAATTAACCACAGAGGACACAGAGGAAGAACAATCACAAATCTGAAATCGCAAATCTAAAATTTCAAAATGCCATTAGTTCCAGTTCCGAAACCAACGATGACGCAGAAGCTGAAACGCTTCTTCATGGTCGATCTTTTGAAAGGATTGGCTGTAACGCTGGGCTTCAACATCGGCGCGCTCACTGATCGCGATGCCGTCGCCGGGAAGGGAATCT
Organism: Acidobacteriota bacterium; assembly: GCA_046733375.1. Lineage (GTDB taxonomy): Bacteria > Acidobacteriota > Blastocatellia > Pyrinomonadales > Pyrinomonadaceae > UBA11740. The sequence continues at coordinate 1,409 of JBKPPE010000384.1, forward strand.
ACACGGAGCAATATCCGAAGGTCCGTCCCGACGTGGCGCCGCGATTTCACGGCGCGCCGCGACTGAACATGGATCCGGAGACGCATGACACGCTCTGCATCGCGTGTAATCTGTGCGCGCTGGCGTGCCCCGAGGACTGCATCGACGTGATTCCCATGGACGTCGAAGTTGTCGTCGCCGGCAAACCACGCCGCAAGAAGGTCTTGGATGAATTCATCTTCGATACTTCGCGTTGCATGTTCTGCGCGCTGTGCCAGGAAGCGTGCCCAACTTATTGTCTCGAGCTGACGCAGGACTTTGAGTTGGCAACGTATTCGCGCGCGGGATTTGTCTGGAATCGCGAGATGCTGGAACAGGGAAGAGAGACGGTGAAATACAAGAGTTAGAAAAGATCATTTTCCATTTGTCATTTGACATTTTTCATTTGGCCATCGGCCCGCGGCTGACTTCAGATGCAAACGGCCAGGTCGCCCCAAAATGAAAAATGACAAATCTCAAATGACAAATGGAAAATGATTTTGCGTGAGCCTTAATCCTAATGATCCTTTCTGGCTGGGAATCAGTCTTCTTCTGGATTTTTTCGATCGCCGCGATTCTGGCAGGTCTTTTGACCGTCATGGCGCGCAATGCGGTGCACTCTGCGCTCTTTCTGATTTCTTCCCTGGTATCGATCGCTGCGCTTTTTATTTTGCTCGGCGCGGAATTCATCGCCGGTGTGCAGATTCTGGTTTACGTCGGCGGCGTGATGGTTCTGTTTTTGTTCGTCATCATGCTGGTTAACGTCGCCGCTGAGGAACGTGGGACTGCGGCAATCTTCAATCGACCGCCGCAAGTCGCCGCCGCGTTGATCTTCTCGCTGCTGTTGGTGCTGGGATTGTTGTTCGCGATCAATCGCGGGTATCAGGGCTTGCAGAAACGTGACTCAGCGAAGATCGAACGGTCTGCGCAAAATCGTGAAGCGCAGCAAGCTGAGCTGGCAACAAGTGCAACCGGTGTGAGCCGTCTGACAAAAGAAACTGAACGGGTCGGCACAAGTCTATACACCTACGCCGCACTTCCCTTCGAAATCGCGAGCGTGCTCTTGCTTGTCGCTATCGTCGGTTCAGTCATGCTGGCGCGCACACTAAAACAGGAAGTGGCGGCGGATGATGTCGATCCCGAGGTGGCGCAAGTGGCCGCAGAGTTGGCGAACCTCGAGAGCCGACCGCGCAGTTAGTGAAGAACAAAGTTTTCAGTGCCGTTAGGCACGACAGATTTATAGAACTCGAATCGTTAACAGAGATCTCAGGTCGATTTATGGGCGGCATATTTCGCTCCTACGGAGCTTAGCGGTTCATAAATAATTCCGGGTTCTACAAATATTTCGCCGCTACGCGGCTAAGAGAAATGAATCACATTTCTTCAATGCTTGGTTTCATACTTCAGGACGCAAGCGCCGCGTCCACGGCTCTTGAGAGCATCAAGCATCCCGATCTCTCGAAGTTCCTGGTCATCGCCGCGATCCTTTTCATCATCGGCGTCGCCGGCGTCCTGACGCGGCGAAACATCATCGTCATCTTCATGTCGATCGAGTTGATTCTGAACGCGGCGAATCTGAACTTCATTGCGTTCTCGCGTTACTTGCAGGACACCGGCGGCGCGAATCCACTCGCGGGGCAGGTGTTCACAGTTTTCATCATCGTGGTCGCCGCGGCCGAAGCCGAGATTGGACTCGGCATCGTCATCGCGCTTTATCGCAACCGCGAAACGATCTGGGTTGATGAGATTGACCTAATGAAATGGTGATTAGCAATTTCAAGTTCCAAGTTTCAACTTTCAAGTTCGCTAACTGAAACTTGAAACTCGAAACCTGAAACTTGAAACTATGTTCAAGTACATCTGGCTAGTTCCCCTGCTACCTCTTGCCGGCGCCGCGATCAACGGCATCTTCGGTCGTTGGTTTCGCTTTCCCGAAAGACTGGTGAGCGGAATTGCCGTCGGCACAGTGGCGCTCGCGTTTCTTATTAGCCTCACAGCCGTCTATTCGTATGGATTTGGCAGCGAGCAGCAGTGGCCGAATCCTTACGTGACTACCCAGGCTGCATTTACGTGGATTCCTGGCGGGGCGGTAAGCCAGAGCCTCGGCTACAGTCAACAAATTGCTGAGCCAATCAAAGGACAACCAAACGCAAACCAAAGCACCCCGATAGGTTCATTGCTGAACATCGAGTGGAGCTATCAACTGGATCCGCTCTCAGCCGTCTTCATGCTGATTGTGACGGGCGTCGGCTTGTGCATCTTTGTCTTTGCGACGGGTTACATGCACGGCGACACAGGATTCTATCGCTTCTTCGCCTACATGGGATTGTTCATGTTTTCGATGCTCGTGCTCGTCATGGGCTCAAATTTCGTGATGATGTTCGTGGGCTGGGAAGGCGTCGGGCTGTGCTCGTATCTGCTGATCGGTTACTACTTCAACAGGGACGAAGCCGCGAACGCTTCGCGCA
>JBKPPE010000385.1:0-13490 GCA_046733375.1 Acidobacteriota bacterium
AGATGAAAGAGAGCAATAAGACTACAGTCGTTGACGTAACGCACCAGGTCGAATTGCGTCGAAAGCGCGCGTGGGAACTTCATCCGGGGGTAGGATTGATGACCGAAGCGCGACTCAGTAACGCTTTGCAGCGAAGGATCAATGCCGCGATCGAAGATTTTCTGGAAAGGGTGAAGGAGAAGTTGGAGGCATAAGTAAAAGGAAAAGGTAAAAAGGCAAAAGGAGTTTCCTCGTTGTGACATTCTCCTTTTGCCTTTTACCTTTTTACTTCGCTTCAGCGTCCGTAACTGATCATGTTCGCCAGCATCCGATATGCACCCGGAATGCCGCCGCGTAGTTCGCGATACCAGACCATGCTGGTGTAGATGTAATGGCCCTTGCCGTAATCAGCGACGAGCAAGCCGCCCTTCAGAGGATTCTCACCGGGATCGTTTGATTGCAGCAGCGCGTGAAATTGCGGGTCCCATTCCTTCGGATAGTAAAGTCCGCGTTCCTGAATCCAATCCTTGAAATCATCCTGGCCTAGCTTGTTCGGCGTGTTCAGCAGTGGGTGATCGGGTTCAAGAAAGTTTATTGGCGCATTCTCATCAGTGACGCGTTCGCCGCCGAGAATCAATTTGTAAGGTGCGAGCTGCGGCCGGTTGCGCCGCTCGTCAGGATTCCATTCGTCTGACTTGTGATAAAAGACGATTAGGTTCCCGCCACCGTTCGCGTAATCGAGCAACTTCTGATTCACGGCGATCAATTCGGGCTTCGATTCGTAGACGCGATTATCGACGATGACTGATGTGAATTTCGATAAGTCGCCAGCCTTCACATCATCAACGCTCAACTCTTTCGACTCAACCCCGAGCGCATTGAGCGCGTTTGGCAGACTGAAATCGAATCCGCGGACGTACCCAATGCTCAGACGCCTGGCAACATGTGCATCAACGCGCACGATCGGCACGCGACGCTCATCTATGGTCGCTCTCGAATTTGCTGCCCGCACCGCAATGGAAAGCGTTTCAGCTGGCTCTGCACCCCTGGCATGAGCAGCTGCCGTTTTCTCCGCATTTGAGAATGTCAGCGCGATCGTGGTGTTTTGATGTGCGAGGAGCTCAACTTTGCTTGTCTGTTCTTTGCCCCGGTTGCGCCCGTAAACGATGTCTCCTTTGAATGGCTGGTTCAGGTGATTTATTAATTGAACCTTCACTTGGGGAAGACCGCCAGAGATAACGTCGACACCCGCGCTACTGGCTCCAACTTCATCATGAATAACCAGCGGTAAAGGGCTGATGCTTGCGATTTCGACTGTGGGTGTCACGTCCGCGGTGACTTGCCGGTTCAAACTGAATCCCGTGCCGTTCACCTGGACGTTTACAACGGCCGCCACGGTAAAACCGCGCCACGCGTGGTCGTACAGGTGACTCGAGTTTGGAGTAGTGACGGGCGCCGCCGATGGCACCGCCTGCGATAACTGAAAGGTCTTCGTTTCACCAGCCGCCACCATGCCGTTGCCCTGCGCAACCTTCGCTAATACGCTGGCGTTACCATTGAAGTCCGTTAGCCAGGTAGAGATTGGGCCTATGTGAACCGGGCTTGAACCGTGGTTTGTGACTTCGAGTTTCGCGGAAGCGTTTGCGCCTGGCACCACGACCGGTTCAATCAACGCCAGATGTGCCTCGACTCCAGAGGCGGCCGCAAGCGCTTCCCGGGTCGCCCAAATTGGGCGCATCACCCTCAAAGGAATTACCTGGGTGCTGTGAAGTCGCGTGTCATATTCCGCGAGCGACCGCACGAGCAACGCCCGATTGTCCATCAACTCCGTTAAAGACTTTCCATTGACTGTCGGCGGCGTGAGCTCGCGCGCAAGATCGGCAGGCAGTTGCAATCCGTCCAAAAAATTGTGCGAGTCCTGAGCGGGCATGGGCGCTGCGCCGGTCGCGGATTTCACCAACGCGTATCGAATCATCGGCAGTTGTCCGGTCGGCGCGTTCTGACCGCTGAAGGCGCGAAAACGATTCGCGTATTCGGCGAAGCTTTTCGGCCATGGACCTTGCGTCGCGTGCTGTTGCAGACCGCGCAGAGCTTCTTCGGCATAAACGACACCACGCACCGGATCCTTTTCGTTCGGATCGATGGTAACGATCTGCGTGTTCGCGGCTTGCTGTTGGTTACCTCGCGCGCGCACGAACAATCGCTGCACCTGCCACGTAGTTACACCATCTTTCAACTGTTCGGGAAACTTTGATGGATCGGCGGCAGCGTCGAAAGCTTCGACAACCATGAGCGCTGTCGCCTGATGCTGACCGTGGTCATTGCTGGTCGTCGAGTGATTCGTGATGATGACGTCGGGACGCAGTTTGCGAATCTGCAAAACCATGCGACCTAAGGCGTTTTCATGTCCCCAGAACCTGAATGCTTCATCTCGCGTTTTGGAAAAACCGAAATCTTTGAGCCCGAGGAAATACGGTTCTGAGCCTTGAATCTCAGCCGCGGCCATCGTCTCGCGCGCGCGAATTGCCCCTAATTCTTCGTACAACTCTGGTCCGATCGCATTCTGACCGCCTTCGCCGAAGGTGGAGAACAAACTGACCGTGTGCGCCCCGTACTTGTGACGCATGACAATAAGCGACGTCCCGTCTTCGTCGTCCGGATGCGCCGCGACGCACATGACTGTCCAGGGGTTCTGGAGATCGAGAAGGGCTTGATAAAGGGCAACGCGATCTGCGGAGGTGTCAAGAGATCGAGCCGTAGCGGCGAGATCAAGTGATTTTCGATGTGCTGCAGAGTGCGGATAAGGGGCCGCAGTCAACGCCGAGACTACTAGCGTTACGAGCAGAACGAAGCGCCAATTCTTAGTTAGTGCATTCATCAAGAGTTTCATATTTAACGTTCCGAAAAAAGAGGTCCGGTAGGACCGAAATGTTTATAACCGCGCAATCACAATTAGAACACGAAGCTCCTTTAGGAGCGAAATGATATGTCGCTCCTAAAGGAGTTTGAATTGTTGATGGAACGCGGTTCTACAAATATGTTCGCGTGGCGGCGCGAAGAAGGCCCTCGACAAGCCGCCCATTTTCACGTAAACACTCTCGCTAAATGTCCGCACAAATGAAAGAGCCGCCATCGACGGCCGCGAATGACGAGCATCAACTGATTCGCGGTGTGGGCCTTTGGGGCGCGACGACGCTGAACATGATCGACATGATCGGTGTCGGTCCGTTCATCACCATCCCGCTAATTGTCGCGGCGATGGGTGGGCCGCAAGCGATGCTCGGATGGATTTTAGGGGCGGTGTTGGTTACGTGTGATGGTCTTGTCTGGGCCGAATTGGGCGCGGCGCTGCCCGGCTCGGGAGGCTCGTATCGCTATCTCGCCGAGATTTACGGCCCGCGCAAGTTGGGCCGGCTTATGTCGTTTCTGTTCATCTGGCAACTTACATTCAGCGCGCCACTGTCGATCGCATCGGGCAGCATTGGACTCGCCCAGTACGCGACATATATTTTCCCCGGCATGGGACAGGAGCGAAAGATCACGCTTCCGCTTCTGGGCAACCTCGAGATCAACGCGATGCCCGTCGCGCTCGCGGCGATTGCGGCACTCGCCGTGGCCGTCTTTTTGCTCTATCGCCGGATCACGCTGATTGAGCGGTTCTCAAAATTCCTTTGGGTCGGAGTGATGCTAACGATTGTCTGCGTGATCTTCGCCGGTGTGACGCATTTCGATCGAAGACTCGCGTTCGACTTTCCGCCCGATGCCTTCACGCTGCGGCCGGAATTCTTCACTGGGTTAGGAGCGGCGCTACTGGTCGCGGTGTACGACTACTGGGGTTATTACAACGTCTGCTTCTTTGGCGGGGAAGTTAAAGATCCGGGCAGAACGATTCCGCGCGCCGTGCTGCTTTCGATTCTGTTCGTTGCGGTCATCTATATGGTGATGAACATTTCGATCCTCGGCGTAATTCCCTGGCGCGAGTTTGCCGGCACCGCCAACACGCCGGCGCAACGTTACGTGATCTCCTCGTTCATGGAGCGACTGTACGGAACCAAAGCCGGCGTAGTCGTCACCGTGCTCATCATGTGGACGGCGTTTGCTTCAGTGTTCTCTTTACTACTCGGCTATTCGCGCGTGCCGTTTGCGGCGGCGCGCGACGGCAACTATTTCCGGATCTTCGCGAAGGTCCATCCACGCCACCGATTTCCTTATGTCTCGTTGCTGGTGATGGGCGGCATCGCCACCGTCTTCTGTTTTTTCCGTCTGGCGGATGTGATTGCTGCGCTGGTGGTGATTCGGATCCTGGTACAGTTCCTGGCGCAGATTGTCGGCGTTATTGTGTTGCGGGTGCGCAGACCTGATTTGCCACGGCCGTTCCGGATGTGGCTCTATCCGCTGCCCGCGCTGGTCGCACTGACCGGTTTTATCTACGTGCTGATATCGCGCAAGAATTTCTTGAAAGAGGTTCGGTACGCCGCCGTGCTAGTCGTCGTGGGTCTCGTGATCTACTTCATTCGCGCAAGGATGCGCGCCGAGTGGCCGTTTGGCGAAGCGAGGTCACAACCGCCTGCGGTAGCGGGCGGTTGATCGACGAGCCAAGAAGCCCGGAACTTAGCGATCAACCATCCGCTACCGCAGATGGTTCTGACCGCCTACCTCCAAGTCCGCAACCACCGGCACATGATCAGACGCCAGTGTTTCAACGATCCACGCACGCTTCGTCTTGATTCCTTCCGATCTTCTCGTGAAGATGTAGTCAATTCGCTTCGCGCGCTTGTCCGCGGGATAACTGTAGCCGGCATCGCGAATAGTCCCGTCAAGCCATAGCCCGTATTCGTAGCGAATCCACGCGTCATCAAACTCCGCAAGCATCAATTTGTGAGCTGCCCCGGACGGCACGTCATTGAAGTCACCGACGACAATCATCGGTCCTTTGACGTCTTCCAGCGCGCTCAGCAGTTGTTCAGTTTCGAACACGCGGCCGTCTTCATACTGATAATCGAGATGTGTCGTGACAAAGTTCAGTCTTTGCCCGTGTGCGATTACCTCTGCGCGAATGAAGCCGCGGCGCTCGGCCTCGCGCAGGTTCTTGTAATGACGATGCTCAGTGGCGAGGATGCGAAGGCGTGAAAGAATCGCGACGCCATATTGCCCGCCTTGATACGGCAGATTGAACGCAAAGGCATAATCCATCTTCGTGAGCCTGGCGAGTTCAGCGATCTCATCGAGGCGCTGCGTACGTTCGACGCCACGATCGACTTCCTGTAAGCCGACGAGATCCGGCTTCTGCTCATTAATGACTTTAGCGATGCGCGCAAGGTCGAGCTTCTTATCCATGCCGACGCCGACGTGGATGTTGTATGTCATCACGCGGATCGTTTTTGCAAGACCCGTGGGAGCCAGGACGAAAAGGACGAGGATGATCGTGAATCGAAAAAGAAAAGACGTCAGAGTACCGACTTTAGTCGGGCCTTGCACCCAACCAGGCGTCCCCAACTGAAGTTGGTACTCTAACGCCGTTCGCGAAACGCGCCGCATCCTGTTAAGTGTATGGTTCAGCGCTTTCCGGATTGATGGTCTCAGCCGCTTGAAAACCGATCTTACTGTGTGTGCCGTCGCAAAAAGGCTTGTTCGACGACGCGCCACAGCGGCACAAGGCGATGCGCGGCCGGCCTTCCGTAGAAATCCGATTGCCGGCAGTGTCGTAAATCTCTACGTCACCTTCGACGAGATAAGGTCCATTTGGTTTCGGACGAATAGAAACGTCTGCCATGTTTTCCCCCTGTAGTTTGAGTTAATGAATAGCGATTCTAACACGCGATGTTCTTAGCGACGCTTTCGGCTTTGCGCCTTGGGGTGAATTGTTCACGCAAAGCCCGCCAAGTCGCAAAGGAAGCGCAAAGGAAGCGCACTATCGTCAAGCGAGCAACGCCCGCGCGTGCTTCACAACGTTTTCGACATTGAAGCCAAGATTCTTCAACGCAACGTCGCCCGGCGCGGATGCGCCGAAGCGTTCGAGACAAATCTTGTCGCCTTTCGCGCCCACGTATCGATCCCAGCCCTGACCGACACCGGCTTCGATCGACAGCCGCGCCGTCACCGACGGCGGCAAAACTTCATCGCGGTAACCCTGTGATTGTTCTTCAAAGAGTTCAACACAAGGCATCGATACGACGCGTGCGGCGATGCCGTCGCTTTGAAGCTGTTCACGGGCTGCCAATGCCAGCGACACTTCTGAGCCGGTCGCGATCAAGATAAGCTCAGGCTTACTGACCCGGTCACTACTGCTCCCGGGACTGACCTCGTCCGCTTCGGCCAGAATGTAGCCGCCGCGTCGGAGTCCTTCTGCTGACGCAAACTTCGTTCGATCAATCAATGGCACTTTTTGTCGTGTCAATGCCAGCGCGGTCGGCGCCTCACGTCGCAGGATGGCCAAACGCCAAGCTTCGCGCACTTCGTGAACATCCGCGGGTCGAATAACGAAAAGATGGGGAATCGCACGCAGCGCTGCCAGATGCTCAATTGGTTGATGCGTTGGGCCGTCTTCGCCAAGTCCGACCGAGTCGTGCGTGAAAACGTATATGACCTGAATCTCTGACAAGCAAGCGAGACGAATCGCCGGCCGCATGTAATCCGAAAATGTCAGGAACGTGCCGCCGAAAGGAATCAGCCCGCCGTTCAAAGACATGCCCGTCAGGGTCGCGCCCATCGCGTGCTCCCGCACACCAAAGTGCAGTATGCGTCCATCGTAGCTGCCCGCTTCAAAGCTGCCGCCATCTTTGATGTCCGTGTTGTTCGACACTCCCAAATCGGCCGAACCGCCGATCAGCATCGGCATGTGGGGCGCGAGCGCATTGATGACTTTGCCGCTCGCAACGCGGGTCGCGATCGCTTCGGCATCTTCGAATGAGGGCAGGTGGCTTTCCCAATCAGCGGGCAATTCGCCGCTCATCGTTTGTTGGAACAACTTGCCGAGGTCTTCATGTTTCTTGCCGTACTCGTCGACCAGTTCGTCCCATTCTTTTTCGTATTTTGCGCCGCGGTCGATTGCCTTGCGGAAGTGCGCGAGCGCTTCTTCGGGAACGTAGAACTGTTTGTCTTCCGGCCAGCCCAGATGCCGCTTCGTTTCGCGCACGGCCTCGTCACCCGGCGCATCGCTGTGCGCTTTCCGCGTGCCGGCCGTGGGCATCCCGTAGCCGATGGTCGTCTTCACGGAAATCAATGAAGGCCGATCAGCGACTGACTGCGCATCTCGAATCGCGGCTTCAATGGCCGCGAGATCGTTTCCGTCTGCAACTGTAGAGGTGTGCCAGCCGTACGATTCGAAACGCTTCGGCACATCTTCAGAAAAGGCGAGGTCGGTGAAGCCTTCGATCGTGACGTGGTTGTCGTCATACAGATAAATCAGTTTCCCGAGTTTTAAATGTCCCGCGAGTGATGCAGCTTCTGATGCGACGCCTTCCATCAAGTCGCCGTCGGAGACGATTGCATAGACGTAATGATCGATCAGAGAAAAATCCTTTTGATTGAATTTGGCGGCTAAGTGCGCGCCGCCCATCGCCATGCCAACACCGTTGGCGAATCCCTGGCCCAGCGGTCCCGTGGTGATTTCGACTCCCGGAGCAAGCCCGTACTCCGGATGCCCCGGTGTCTTTGATCCCCATTGGCGGAAATTCTTGATCTCGTCGAGCGACAGGTCATATCCAGTCAGATGGAGCAGCGCGTAAAGCAGCATGCAGCCGTGGCCGGCCGACAGCAGAAAGCGATCGCGGTTATGCCACTTAGGGTTCTTTGGGTTGTAGCGCATGAAGCGTGTCCAAAGAACATAAGCCATCGGCGCGGCGCCGAGCGGCAGTCCCGGATGTCCTGAGTTCGCCTTCTGCACGGCGTCAATCGCCAGCGTGCGAATCGTGTTGATGCAGAGTTGATCGAGTTCGGGTGTAGTTTCGAGTTGCACTTTTGCGCTCATGGCGACCAGTTTCAAGTGTCAAGTTTAAGGTTTCAAGTTACGACCGCGCGTTCCGGTTCCCCACTGAACGTGAAATCGCGCGCGCTTCTTAAGGGGATTGGGTAACGAAAACGAACCGGACCAGTCTTTAATTTTTCGAGAATGCCTATTGTGCAATTGTTTGGAGCGTAAGGAAAGTCGTGGCGTACAACTGGTTCGGAAAACGCAGTCGATGCCGGATAACGTCGTTTAGTTCAGCGCCAGACTCGCGAAAGGCTACTTACGTGGACCGATCTTGTGATCGAACCAATTTCTAATATCGTCGAGCACTGCGATGTGATGAGGTTTTCCTTTCAAGACGCGCACCATCGAAACAATTAAGAAAATAAAAGCCGCGAACCGAAAGAGACCTGAGCCCATACCGCTGTCGGTGATTGCTCCGAGAATGCCGAACGCGCTGCTGATAACGAGGATTGCGATGTGCAAAGCAAATCCTTGTGCGGCATGAAAGCGTGTGCGACTTTCATTTCGAGGAACTAAGACCAATTCTATGACCGATGCGATGAGCCCGACATAAAACGGAAAATAAGGAAGCGCGTTCGCCCACTTCTCGGCGATGTTTATACCTGCTACTTTCCGTGTACCTGGTGCTTGTGGAAGTGGCGGTTGCTGATAGATCTGCGGAGGGGGAACGGGTGGTGGCTGATAAATGTTCGCCGGAGCCGCCGGCCGCGGCGGCGCGTATGTCTGCTGGCGCGGATTGCGCGAAACAAAAACCGATGGATAAGAATCATCGATGCGGCGCGTCGCCGCTTCCGCGTCGGGATCGTTCCGCGCCGCTTCGTTAGACGTGCGTCCGATGTCGCGCGTGGCCGCGCCCGTCATATCTTGTGTTGCCGGATCTGCTTGCGATCCGGTGTCACGGTTCCACGATTCCTCCGCGCGATCCGCAACGTCTGAATCGAGGGGATTCGTATCGTACTTGCTGCGCTTCGGTTGCATCTCGAGGTGGCTATGCCGCACCGAACGGTTGAGTTTCAGTGCCCGACTTCAAATGATTTCGTAATCGATCGCTTCCCAACTGCCGGTGCGTTCGTCAATGCAAAAAGCACGCAAGCAGGGCTCGTCGTTTCCCAATCCAGCAATAAAGTAAACCGCTGATGGATAGTAGGCAAGCCGCACGTCCGTGGGAGATGGTTCAGGGGTGCGTGCGCGCGGATGTGAGTGATAAATCGCGAGCAGTTGCTCCCCACGCTCGCGCATCGCGCGTTGCGCGGCAAACAGATCTTCGGCGGCGGCTTCGTACGTGACGAGCGGGTCGGCAGCCACATTCTTCGCCGGATAGATCGTTTGCGTGTGGCCATTGGCTGAACCACCGATCAATCCACAGCATTCTTGAGGCGCAGCGGCGCGCGCATAGGAGATGATTGCTGCCATGTGGTTTGCCGTTAGCTGCAATTTCATTGCGTCGTGCTTCGCTCCGTTAGGAGCGAAATATTTATAGAATCGAGCAGGCCAACATTTAATAGCTCCGTTAGGAGCGACATATCAATATCACATGCCGCTCCCGACGGAGCTACCGGAACAGGAGCCGAGGTTCTATAAATATCTCGTCCCTGACGGGACGATAAATACCCCGCCCCTAACGGGACGAAAATAAACGATGGCGACGCTTGAAAAATTCGATCTGCATTCACTCGTTCACAATGTTCAGATGCAGCTCCGCCAATTGCTTCGCGTCAACTTCGCCCGGCGCATCGATCATTAGGTCCTGCGCCGACGCAGTCTTTGGAAACGCCATCACATCACGGATGTTTTCGGTGGGCACCAGCACCATCAGCGTGCGTTCGATTCCCGAAGCGATGCCCCCGTGGGGCGGGGTGCCATACGCCAGCGCTTCGAGAAAGAATCCGAAACGTGCGCGTGCTTGTTCTTCGCTCATGCCTAACGCTTTGAACACGAGTGATTGCACGTCACGCCGGTGAATTCTGATTGAACCGCCGGCGACCTCCACGCCGTTGATAACCGCGTCATAGGCTTTCGCTCGCAATTGTCCCAACAATTCGGTTTGACCGTTTACCGCTCGTTCAAGCACCGTAACGTCTTCGTCCAGCGGTGAGGTGAATGGATGATGCATCGCATAGTAGCGCCCGTCGTCCTCGTGATATTCGAACATCGGAAACTCGGTCACCCACAGCGGCGCGTACACGTCTTCGGGAATCAGGTTCTCACGTTTGGCGACTTGGTTACGCAATGCGCCGAGACTCGCGGCAACGACGTCGGGTCTTCCGGCGACGATCAGAACTGCGTCGCCTTTCTGCGCGCCGGCGACTCCTGCCAGATCGACAACTTTGTCCTTGCCCAGGGCCTTCAACAACGACGACGAAAGTTCGTCGCCAAGTTTGATCCATGCCAGCGCGTTCGCACCGTAACGCTTCACAAACTCCTGCAACTCGTCGAGCGTCTTGCGGGACATGGAGGCGCCCCCGCTCACGACGATGCCTTTGATATTGCCGGACGCGGACAAGACTGAGGCGTACGGCGCGAAGGTTGTTTCCGCTAGCGCCGGCGAAAGGTCTTGGAGCTCCATCGCAGGAATGCGCAGGTCCGGTTTGTCGGATCCAAAACGGCGCATGACTTCCGCGAAAGTGAAGCGGGGAAACGGCGTTTGCAGCTCGACACCGATTATCCGAAAGATCCGCGCAAATAATCCTTCGACGAGCGCGTAAACTTGCTCGGGCGACGCGAAGCTCATCTCGACATCGAGTTGCGAGAACTCCGGTTGCCGATCGGCGCGCAGGTCTTCGTCCCGAAAGCAGCGCGCGATTTGGTAATACTTATCCAGCCCCGCAATCATGCAAATCTGTTTGAAGATTTGGGGGCTCTGCGGCAGTGCGAAAAACTTTCCCGGCTGCACCCGCGACGGAACGATGTAATCACGGGCCCCCTCGGGGGTCGATTTGATGAGGTTCGGAGTCTCAATCTGCGTAAAGCCTTGCTCGTCCATGTACCGGTTGATTTCCAGAATCAATCGATGACGCAGACGCAGGTTCGCTTGCAGTTGCGGCCGTCGCAGATCGAGATATCGATACTTCAAACGGAGGTCTTCAGCCGCCAACGCAGTGTCGGACGCGTCGAGCTGGAAAGGAAGCGTGCGCGCGTCGTTCAGAATCCGAATTTCAGTGGCTTGGACTTCGATATCGCCGCTGGCGATCTTCGGATTGCGCGCGTTGTCGTCGCGCAGCACGACATCACCGACGACCGCCAGCACGTATTCGCCGCGCACGTCCTTCGCTTTCGCGTGCGCGTCCGGCGCTTTTTCCTGATTCACGACGATTTGTGTGATGCCATCACGATCGCGCAGGTCGATGAAAGTGAGGGGACCAAAGTCGCGGCGCCGCGCACACCAACCCATCAGCGTCACGCATGCGCCGACATCGTCTTTGCGCAAAGCGCCGCACGAGTGCGTGCGCTCAAGATTGTCTAAGTTCTCAATCATTAGGTTTCGAGTTTCAAGTTTCAGTTTCAAGTTTCGGTAGCGAACTTGAAACTTGAAACCTGAAACTTGAAACTTCAGAAGAGGACGGTTCCCCCATCAACATTTATCGCTTGCCCATTAATGCCGCGGCCTTCTTCTGAAGCGAGCAACACCGCCAGCGCCGCAACTTCTTCGGCGGTGACCATGCGGTTTTGTGGACTCATACTTTCGAGGGCTTTGATCGCGTCCTCAGCGGAGATGCCGGTGCGGGCAACAATGTTCTCGACGCCACGCGCCGTCATTTCGGTATCCACGTAGCCTGGACAAATCGCATTCACGGTTATGCCTAGCGGCGCGACTTCCAATGCCAGCGACCGCGTTAACCCTAACACGCCATGCTTGGATGCCGAGTAAGCCGACACGTATTGCGCCCCAGTCTTTCCCGCGATTGAAGCGATATTAATTATCCGTCCCCACTTTCCACGCACCATCGCCGGCACGGCTCTGCGGGTGCAGTTATACGTTCCGGTCAGATTCACGGCGAGATGCCGCTGCCACATCTCTTCATCAGTCTTAATGAACGGAGCGGTTTCGACGATGCCCGCGTTATTTACCAGGACTTCCGGTTCGCGTCCGAATTTATCCTGCGCCTGTGCGAATGCGTGCGCGACGCTGGTGGAATCAGCTACGTCGCACTCTGTCGCCCAAGCTTCCCTGCCGAACCTTTCAAAGATATCAGCGGCCACCTGCTCGATTTCCTGGCGCGTGCGCGCCGCGACGACCACATTCGCGCCTTCGCGCGCGAAGGCCATTGCGATCGCGCGACCGATGCCGCGACCACCGCCGGTGACGAATGCGAGACGATTTGCAAGCTTCATAAATGTAGGGGCAGGGTTTATCCCTGCCCATTCGTTGCTGACGGGCAAGGACAAGCCCGTCCCATTCTTTGCATTGACGGTCAGGGACAAGCCCTGCCCCTAAGTTATCGGCCGGTGAAATTCGGTGGCCGCTTTTCCAAAAACGCACGCACGCCTTCGCGCCCGTCTGCCGATGCGAAGCAGCGCATTTGCGCGTCGACTTCGTATTGCAACATACGGTCGAGGGTGTCCTGTTCGCTTGCATAAACGGCTTGCTTGGCCGCGGCGATCGACACAGCCGCCCCATCGCGCAACCGTTCCGCCAATGCTTGGGTTTCCGTTGCTAACTGATCTGCGGGCACGACGCGATTCACCAGATGCAGGTCAAGCGCCTGTTGCGCGCTGATCGGTTCACCGAGAAAGAACAGTTCGCACGCTATGTTTGTCGGCACCATCCGCGGCAGAAAGTATGTGCCGCCCCAATCGGGATGGAAACCAATCTTCACGAACGATTGACTAAACGTTGCGTCTGCGGAAGCGATTCGCAGGTCGCACGCGAGGGCGAGATTGAATCCAGCGCCGGATGCGGGCCCGTTAATCGACGCGATGACGGGCTTGTTCATGTGACGAATCGTGAGAATCACGCGACGCGCGGCGCCGAGCAGCCGGGCGAACTCTTCCGCATCGTTTCGTTCGACCAGCTCCGCCATGAAATTAACGTCACCACCCGCACAGAACGCTCGGCCCGCGCCCGTGAGCACGAGCACGCGCACGTCGGGATCGCTGCCGGCTTCTTCCAGAGCTTCGCCGAGATCGCGCCGCATGTGACCGATGAACGAATTCAGACGTTCGGGCCGGTTAAGCGTGATCGTGACAATGCCACTGGCTTCGGTGACTAGAATTTGATCGTTATGCATGCTGGTGAATAGTAAATCGTAGTGAATCGTAAATCGTAAATCGTGAATAGAAGTCCGCGGACAACCGGCGTCTATTTACGATTTACGATTCACGATTTACTTCCTTTCACGATTTACTTTCCTTTGAATTCCGCCTTGCGCTTGTTGACGTACGCGTCGAGACCTTCTTTGGCATCCTGAGATTGAAACAGTTGCTGCTGAAGCTCACGCTCCAACGCGAGGCCCGATTCCAGCGGAATCTCGGCGCCCGTTTGCACCGCTCGTTTGATCCGGCCGACCGCGCGCGAAGCTTTGTTCGGAGTAGTGAATTG
>JBKPPE010000386.1:0-4407 GCA_046733375.1 Acidobacteriota bacterium
CACCCAACACCCATTACCCGACACCCTATTTGCCTTTCTTCCCAGCGGCGGCACGTTGAATGATTCCGAGGATCTCGTCTTCGCGCATAATCAAGAGCTCTTCACCGTCGAGCTTGATCTCGGAACCGCTGTACTTGCCGAACAGCACGCGATCGCCCGCCTTCACGTCTAGGGTCTGACGCGTGCCGTCGTCGCGATATTTTCCCTCGCCGACAGCGACGACCTCGCCTTCCTGCGGTTTTTCTTTTGCGGTATCCGGAATGATGATGCCGCCGCGTACCTGCTCGCCCTCTTCGATGCGACGCACAATCACGCGATCATGAAGCGGCTTGATGTTCACTGACATTTTTCCAAAATTCTCCTTTTCCTGATTCAGTTTTTGGCACAGTCGTGCTCAATTTGTATTTCTAGACCTGCCCAGTATTGGCAAACTTGAAAGATGAGTGCTAAAGAGCAATATAAGAACGGCGTGCCACGTTGTCAACCGAGCGCACGGAGCAGAGAGGCGACTGCGATGTTAAAGCGTTAGTGAACCCTACTCGGCCGCTTGCGGCCGTTCGTGTAGGCCAGGTGGTGCTTTCGCTCCTGGGCCCGATAGGAATTGACTCGTTTCGAGATCGTATTCCGATGGATACCCAGGGCTTCAGCCGTGTGAGAAAGCCGTTTCTTGTTTCGGGCGAAAGCTTTCTGAATGTAGAGCTTTTCAAACTCGTCGAGCGCTTCATCCAAAAGGATATGGCCGTCGAGCATGTCTTCGATTACTGCTTCTAAACGGGGGCGGATTTGCATTGTCGGTCGCTACTCAGAAGTCAGAAGTCAGAAGTCAGAAGTCAGAATTAAATCAAAGTCCATTAGCGCCGTCGTCCCGATGAATCGGGGCGCTGCAGGCGCACGCCAAAATTACAACTTCTGTCCCGTAAGTAGCTGGTAAGCTTCCAAATACCGTGCAGTCGTGGCCCTGGCGATTTCCGGCGGCAACTCCGGCGCAGGCGGCTGCTTATTCCAATCGAGAGTTTCCAAATAATCGCGCACGTATTGCTTATCGAATGACGCCTGGCCGCGTCCGACTTCATACGCGTCAGCCGGCCAGAAACGCGAGGAATCGGGTGTCAAGACCTCATCGATGAGGAGCACACGGCCCTCGTCATCGCGACCGAATTCAAATTTAGTGTCGGCGATGATGATGCCGCGTGCGCGTGCGTAATCCGCAGCCTGTTTGTACAGATTCAATGAAGCGTCGCGCAGTTGCGCGGTGAGTTCGGGGCCGACAATTTCGGCCATCTGCGCTTCGCTAATGTTTTCATCGTGGCCGGTCTCGGCCTTTGTTGCTGGGGTGAATATCGGTTCAGCGAGCTGTTCTGACTCGCGCAAACCCGTTGGTAGTTTGTGACCGCAAACCTCGCCTGTCTTTTGGTAATCCTTCCATCCTGAACCGGTGATGTAGCCGCGCACGACGCACTCGACGGGAAACACATCCGTTCTGCGAACGAGCATCGATCGGCCGCGCAATTCGGTTGCATGTTTCTGCACCCTCGCAGGCATTTCATCGATGGTCGTCGTAATTAGATGATGTGGAACGATGTGTCCAAGCTTCGCAAACCAGAATTGCGAGAGCGACGTGAGTACTTCACCCTTACGCTCGATCGGTGTCGGAATTACGCAATCGAATGCCGAGACTCTATCGGTTGCAACGATTAGCAAACTGTTTTCGTCGACCTGATAAACGTCTCGGACTTTGCCGCGTTTCAGTAATGTGAGATCAGAAAAAGTAGTTTCAACTACAGGGGCCACTGCGATCATTTTCAGTTGTAATTAATTTCAAACTTGAGGCGACGCGATCTTGCTCATTCACGTTCGTGCTGTCAAGAGAACTCCCAAAATAAAACCGATCGATCGCGATGTGATCACGATCGATCGGAAGCGAAGGAATCATCAGAGTCAGATGAACACGGATTCTCACAGATCAAAAAAACAAGTAGACGTTCTCTATGTTCGATTCTATCCGTGTCGATCTGTGTTTATCTGTGGCTCGTGCTAGGCATTCGCGGCGGTGGTGTTTGCCAACGCTTCACGCAATCTGCCGATTTGCGCAGCATGGTTGTGCGCATGAGCGGCGTAAATCTTGAGCCAATCTTCAGCGCCGTAAGAACCGCTCTCTGAATGTGTGCCTTCGCGATGCCAGTCTTCTTCTGTCATCAGGTCGAGGAGCTGAGCAGTGGTTGCCCGTGCGGCGCGAAACGCTTCCAAAGAGGGCCCGATATCACGTTCGTTATAACGAAGCATCGCTGCGTACTGATCCTGATCGTATCCTTGGATCAGCGGATGATCCTCCACCAGCAGGCGCCTCAATCGCAAAGCGCTCGTCGTTTCACTGTCGGCAAGATGATGCACGATTTCGGCCGCACTCCACTTGCCGGAAATCGGGTGGGCGGTCAATAGATTCTGCGGAAAATCGGCCAAATTCCGCGAGACTTCGTCGAAACCAGCTTTGTATTGAGCAATCAATTGTTGTCTTTCGTTGGGGTTCATGCGGCGTTTTCTTTCCTCCGTTTTCAATGACGGTACGTCCGAACGGAAACTACTCTTACGCGGGAAAGCAGTCAAGACACCAAACCCCTTAGCGTCCGCTTCTCATGCAAATCCGGAGGCGTGCAGAATCGAAGTCATTCGTTTCATTGATTTCAGGAATGCTTTGCGCTCTGGGGTCGTTCGCGCATTCTGTGCCAATGGCGATGTTTCTTGCTTGATCATTGCAATAGTGCTGAGGTTTAACGCATTGGAATATTGATTGCAGCAGCCAAAGCGCAGTTCTCACCCTGAGCGATCTGAATTTGAATCGAGATTGGAGAACAATATGGCTGAACGAGAAGCAGAACACAGACGAATAGTTGTTGAAACACCGACCACGCATCGCGAGGTCGAACATACTGAAGCAGTGCGTCATTCAGACTCTGGAATTTCCGGCGCAGCATTGGCAGCGATCGTCGTAGGCGTGATTGCTCTTGCGGCGATATTGATTCTTTTCATGATGAATCAACAGCAAGCAACAAACGATAACCTGGCTGCGCAACAACCGAGTACGACGATCATTCAACAACCGGCGCAGCAACAACCGCCGGTGATAGTGCAACAGCCCGCGACTACTACCACCCAGCCCGCTCCGGTGATTGTCAACAATCCCGTGGCGTCGGGAGGTTCCGGGGGTACGAGTGCGAGCGATGACGTCAATGTCCAGGCCGCAGTCGACAAGAAACTAAGCGATGACCCAACACTCTCTAGTCTGGGAATCACCGCCACAGTGCTTAACGGTAAAGTCACACTCATGGGCATGGTCAAGACTGAAGCGTTAAAGGCAGAGGTTGAGAAAGCCGTTCGCAACGTCAAAGGCGTGAAATCGATCGATAATCAAATCTCTGTGGGTTAATAGATTCGTCGTGTCCCTGGGCGCGCGTACCCACGAACCAATTATTAGAGGCGCGCCCAGTCACCCCAGCATCAAAGCGCCGTTGCCACAGCAGCGGCGCTTTTATTTTCCTGACTTGATGTCCGCTCTTGTTTTCGCCACACTGCGCGGCATGAGCCAGATTCCCCAAACCGAACGTACTGCTTTAAAGCGTTTGCCGAAGCGCGGTAGCTTCGATCGCGATGCCATCAACGCGATTCTCGATGAAGGTTTTGTGTGTCATGTTGGCTTCATCGCCGACAATAAGCCGGTCGTGATTCCCACCGGATACGCCCGTATGGATCAACACCTGATCATCCATGGTTCACGGGCCAGCCGCATGTTATGCGCCTTGGGAAAGGAAATTGATGTGTGCGTTACGGTAACGCTCATAGATGGTCTGGTGCTGGCGCGCTCTGCCTTTCATCACTCGATGAATTACCGGTCGGTCGTGGTTTTCGGCCGCGCTGCCGCCATTGAGACTCGGACAGAAAAGCTTGCGGCGTTGCGCGCGCTGTCTGAGCACATGATCCCGGGCCGTTGGGATTATGTGCGCGAGCCGAATGAGCGCGAATTGCAGCAGACTACGGTTCTGTCAGTGCCGCTGAACGAAGCATCGGCAAAGATCCGTACCGGCCCACCCGTCGATGACGATGAAGACTATGATCTGCCGATTTGGGCGGGGATCCTGCCGCTGCGAATGTCCGCGCAGACCCCAGTCGCCGATCCGCTCCTGAGAATGGATGTCGACATCCCCGGTCACGTGCTTTCATACCGCAAACCGTAACCCGATTAGGCTTTTTGTCGGGGTTCCAGTGACCTGCGATTTTGCAGCCGAACCATCCGGTGTGGAACTCAAAATGCTCTAGTCCAAAGCCGAATGGCAAAGTCCCAGCGAAAGCGGCCATGGTGGCTGGAGGACGACGGCGAAATCTGTTCGGCATGCGGTCACACGTACGCATATC
>JBKPPE010000387.1:0-8690 GCA_046733375.1 Acidobacteriota bacterium
GCGGCCGCAATCCGATGCTGCTCAATCCATGATCGAGAAAGTAAACGCGCGCATTGCCTTCGTTTGTGCGTTTGAAGACCCCATAATGCGTCGTGGGCTCGGAAGCCTCCGACTCGTCCACTGGAGTGTCCGTGTCCGCGGCGCCGAATACTGCGGCCGAGCTTGCATAAACGACTCGCTCGAGGCCGACGCGTTTCGCTGACTCAAACACGTTGAGAGTTCCGATCACATTTACGAACGCGCCCGCAACCGGATCGGCATAGCACGCCGGCACCTGCAAACCCGCCAGATGAATTGCGCGGCGCGCCCTGGATGCTTCGAGTGCGGAGCGGACCGCGCTCACGTCAGTGATATCGCCCGCAATAAATCGCACGCGCTCGATGTCGCCGGGCTGCATGATCGCGTTCAACCGGCGTGTGTCCTCGCTGCGATCGAAAACGACGGCTGCGTCGCCGCGCTCAACCAGCGCCTTGACGATCCATGAGCCGATACAGCCTTGCGCTCCCGTGATGAAATAGGTCTCCGCCATTTTGGCCTGCGGCGGCTTGCCGCTTTTTTTATTTCTAATTTCGCTATCGATCAGTGGGCCCGCGAGTGAAAAGCGGCGTCAAGCCACCGCACTCCAAATTTCATCCCCAATTCGATAAAACCCTTTCGCATTCTCCGCAAAAACTCGAGTGCGATCTTCGCTACTCAATTCCGCGATCAAGGACTCCGCCGTTTCCAACACTTGATCATAAGAAGCCGCCAACAAACAGACCGGCCAATCGCTGCCAAACATCACGCGGCGCGCGCCGAGATATTCCAGCGCAGTCTCTACATATGGCTTCAAGTCGGATGCTCGCCAGTGTTCGTGATCCGCTTCCGTGACCAGGCCCGACAGCTTGCACGAGACGTTCGGATAAACCGCCAACTTTCTTATCTCGCTTCGCCATTCATCGATTTCACCGTGAGCGATGGGTGGCTTCGCCATATGATCGACAACCAAACGCAGGCCGGGACATTCTTGCGCGACTCTCTCGGCATATTTCAAATGCCTCGTGTGCACCAGCAGATCGTACGAGAGTTCCCGCGCCGCGAGTTCACCTAGTCCGCGACTGACGCTGGGTCGCGCCAACCAATCATCCTCCGTTTCGCTTTCCACCAGATGCCGCACACCTTTGAATTTGGGGTGCGCGAGCTGGTCGAGTTGTCGGCCAACATCATCCGCTTGCAAATCAACCCAGCCCACCACGCCCGCGATGAACGAGTGGCAATCGGCCAGGCTTAACAGCCAACGCGTCTCGTCGACGCTATTACTCGCCTGAACCAGAATCGTCTGCACAACGCCGCATCGTTTCAAAATTGGTTCGAGCGCCGGCGGTAAATAATCCTGACAAAGAACTGCGACCTCTGGGGTCATCCACGGGTAATCGAAACGGCCCACCTGCCAAAAGTGCTGGTGACTGTCGATGATTCCCGCCATCAAAACTTCACGCGCGCGCGTTGTACATGCCTTCGCGCGGCTTTACGGCGCGCTTGGCTTCGTGATCCTGTTTCGCCACGCTATCCAATTCCAACGCAAACGTCGTCACTACGTCCGGCGCCTTCTTTGGCAAGCCAGTCAAGCGAATGCGAAAGTCATCCTGGACGAATTTCACCGGCTGATCGGTGGCGAAAATCTTCGCAGACGACACTCTATTGAGAAGATTTCCAATGACGACGGTTTCGCCCGGCCAGTAGTGCACGTGCGCGTACAACGTGTTTCCTTTGCGCGTAAAGCTGAGATAGTTTCCGCGGCGCGGCTGACAGGGATCGGAGTCGCGAACGGTGGCGCCGTTCTTGCTCATCCAATCGCCCACAGTGGTGAGGATGCGCACGGATTCTTCCGGAATCGATCCGTCACCCCTCGGTCCAATGTTCAAAAGATAGTTGCCGCCGTCGCGTGCACAGGTAATCAAATTGCGAATCACCGTGGTCGGACTTTTCCAGTTAAAGTCGGCTGCGTGATAGCCCCAACTGTCATTCAAGGTCATGCACGATTCCCACGGCCGGTTCTGTGACGCTTCGATTCGCTGTTCCGGAGTGTCGAAATCCTCCGGAATCTTCGAACGATTGTTGATGATGATGTCGGGTTGAAGTTTCCGCACCATGGTATTCATCTCGACCGACTCCCAGCCTTTGGCGTCGAGCGGCCAAGGCACGTCGTACCACAAGACATCAACCTTGCCGTAGTTCGTCATCAACTCGCGGACCTGGCCGTGAATGTAATCGACGAAACGGCGGCGCGCGGCTTCGTCGGTCTTGCAAAGCGCGCCGTCCGGGTGATGCCAATCCATCAGCGAATAGTAGAACCCGAATCGCAGACCTTCGGCACGCGCGGCTTCTACATATTCACGGACCAGATCGCGGCCGGGCCCCTGTTTCGTGGCGCAATAGTCCGTCAGTTTCGTGTCGAAATTACAGAAGCCCTCGTGATGTTTCGTGGTCATCACCATGTACTTCATGCCGGCTCGCTTTGCCAATTGCGCCCAGGCGCGCGCCGCATTCGGAACAGGTTTGAAGTTGGGGGCGAGCTTCTCGTACTCACTGACGGGAATGCCTTCGTTCTCCATCACCCACTCATGGCGACCGAGCGTGCTGTACAAACCCCAGTGAATGAACATCCCGAATTTCGCTTCGTGCCACCACTTCATGCGGCGTTCGCGATCTTCGACTGTCGAAGTCGTGGGGGCTCCGTTGTCGGCAGGCGCAGGTTGCTGTTGTCCGAAAACCAAATCACTTTTCGTCATAGTCGCCAGCGCTCCTGCGGCAACGCCCATGGTCGTTAGATAATCGCGTCGATTCATTCTTCTCTCCCTAAAAAACCAGTCTAAGCCCAAACTGGATTTGCCGAGGCGTCTTGCCTTGCGCGAGCGATGTGATCCTGCCAACGCCCGCCGCGATCGTGGTTCCGGCGGTGTTTATCGTCACAGTTGAAGGCACCTCCCAGCTTTGAATATTGAAGACGTTGAAGGCTTCCATGCGGAATTGCACCTTAAATCGCTCGCCCACTGGAATGCTCTTGAACATCGAGAAGTCAACATTGTAGACCGGCGCTCCCCGCAATGCGTTGCGCGGAAAATTCCCGAACGCGCCGATCGGCGAAGTAAACGAGCAGGGGTTAAACCAGCTCGTAATGGTTCGGGTTTGATCCGCCGCGCGTCCGCCCTGCGAGATCGTTTTCTGACAGTTGGGATCGGGATTGGCAGAGATCGGACCGGCCAGGTATGGATCGGCGATGACGTTCGGCCGCAGATAGTTATTCGGCGCGCTCGATCCACTTCCCCGCAGATTGGCCAGGTCGCCGGTAACCACCAGATTGAAAGGCGCTCCCGTTCGGCCCTGGGCAATAAAGTTCGTTTGCCAGTTACCGAGAATCCATGAGGCAGGTCCGCTTCTAAACCACCTCTTTCCCTTGCCGAAGGGAGCCTCATAAATCGTCGAAACTGAAAGGAAGTGCGGAATGCTGTACGAAGCAGGCCCCCAGGCCGTGCTCTGGTCCCAATAATTCTGAATGCTGGCGCTGCCGCCCGTCCCGTTCTCAACATTGAAATAGCCGCTGCCTGTGTCATATGTACGGCTCCAGGTGTAAGAAACCAGCGTGCTCCAGCCCTGGGCGAACCGGCGTTGGAATTTCGTTTCCAGCGCGCGGTAACTGGCCCTGCCAATCGCCAGCGTGTAATTCAAGCCGGCTCCGACCCACGGCACGGGCCGATCGGCATCGACGGTGGCGGCCGCAGTTCCCGCGGCAAAGGCATGTCGCGCTGTGTTGCCCAAACCCGAGTACGGCAACCGGCGACTAACGCTGCCGACGTAAGCTACTGAGATCATCGACGTCTTCGTCAGTTCGCGCTGATACTCAATGTGCCATTGATGCGAATATGCATCCTTGTAATTCGGGTCGTCGCTAAAATTACCAATCGTCCATGGACTGGCCGTCGGAGCCGGCGTCGCGAAGCCCTGTCCTTGCAGTTGGATGATGTTGAAAAATGTGCCGTTGGCGAAATTGGCGTTTGTGTTCGCGGTGCCGGCATATGCAGTCGCGTCCGGCCAGACAGTAGCTTCCAAATCATTCTGCGCATACTGACTACGAGCCGGCAGCGGATCGAAGTAAAGGCCATACCCGGCACGGAAAACGGATTTCGAATTGATCGACCATGCTATCCCGACACGCGGGCCCCAGTTGTCCTTTACTGGAGGCGGCGCAAAAAACTTTTTGCCGGCCAGCACGACGTTATTGAAATGAGGATCAGAGAAAAACGCGTCAGGAATGCAGGGAGCTGCATTCGCAACCGTGCTGCATTTTGGTGGCATCGTTTCCGCGCCAATGATCCACCTTTGACCCAGCAGATCGAACGAGTTCCACAGCCGCCCATCGATCGTCTTCGGTTGATTCAAGTAGTCAAAACGAAGGCCGAGCGTGAGTACGATGTCGCGGCTGACGCGCCACTCATCCTGGCCGTAAGCGGCCCATGAAGCATATTTGAACTGCACCGGGCCACCGTGCAGAACCGGCAGTTGTGCATCGAAGTTATTAGGAAAGCCCAACAGCGCTGATGCGAGCGACAGACCAGTCGAGCCGGAAGAGGCTTGTGGGTTACGAGTTTGTTCGTCGCTAAACGTGTAACGCTGAAACGTGTTTAGTTGGATGCGCTTGGCTTCGATATACCACGCGCCAAACTTCAAATTATGGTCACCACGTAACCAAGTCACGTTTGGCGTAACACTCCAATTTGGATTTTCGCGCAGAGCGGCGCCGCGGACTCCGAAATCATTGTTGCTGCCCGCCGTCCAGTTGGAGAGTCGCACGAGAAGCCCACCGTACTTCTCGACATCAATGAACCCCTGAGACTTGAGCGGGTCCGTTCCCGCCTCGTGCTGATTCTGTTGACCGGAATCAACACCCGGACGACCCGCGTATCCCGCCCGGACATCGAGAATTAGGTTCGGGCTGAAAGTGTGCGTCCAGGCGCCACCATAATTACGACCCTTTCCGCTGCCGCCAGTCGATCCCGCATCCCCGATCGGATTAAAGACGGTTACGGTCTGTTGGGTGAAGCGGAAGAAAATATTGTCGCTGTCGCCGAAGCGATGATCGATTCTGAGTTGATAGCCGTCGGCGTCATTCAAGGTTGGCCGGCCTTGGGCGAAATTATTCTGCGGGTCCCCGCTGAAATTCGGCGCGGGTGAATAAGTTCTGAAGAAGTTCTGCATCGGCGCAAAGATCAGCGCCTGCGGAATCTTAGCGCACTTGACGCCTATTGTTTGGTCCTGCTGCTTCTGCGCGTTCACCGGAAGGGGATTTCCCGCCGCATCACACCGAAACTCATCACGCACCAGGTTGCCGCCGACGGTTCGCGTCGAATATGGATTGAAGATCGACCGGCGGAATGCCGATGGCACATTCGTAAAGTCGCCGTTGAGCTCGGCCGCCGTCGGTACATACGACAAGCCGAGCGCCGCCTGGCTATAGCGCCAGCCATCATAACCAAATGAAAAGAACGTGCGGTTTTTAAAGATGGGGCCGGTCAGGGCCGCGCCAAATTGATTTTGCCGAAACGGCAGCGGTTTTTTGGGCACGCCGGTGGCCGTCCCGCAGCGCGCGGTCGTGCAGACGTCAAAGCTGTTGCGCGCGTCGAAAGCATCGTTGCGCACGTACTCGAACAGCGATCCGTGAAAGCTGTTGCCGCCGGATTTCGAGACCATGTTCATCACGCCGCCCATGGCGCCGCCGAACTCAGCTTTAGCGTCCTGCCCAACGACTTTGAATTCCTGAACCAGATCGATGTTGGGAATAACTATGTAGGTCGGCCCACGAATGTTGGTATTAATGATTCCGTCGAAGAAATAGAGTTTCGAGCGGTTCTCCATCCCATGGAAAGATGGATCGACAAAGCCTGAACCCGGAATGCCTACGTTGCCCTCGACCCCGCCGATGCTTCGATTTTGCGACGTGGACACGGGCGTGATGCCGGGAGTTAATGTCAGCAGTTGGGTGAAGTTTCTGCCATTCAGCGGCAAATCTTCTACGGTTCGTTGAGTGATTACCGTGCCCAGTTCAGAGGACGATGATTGGACCAACTCTGTTCCGGCAGCAACTTCGACAACTTCGGACATCTCGCCTACTGAGAGCGAGACGTTTTGGGTGACAGTTTCACTTACGCCGAGGGCGAACGGACTGGTAACGGATTTCTTGAAGCCCGTTACTTCCACCAGCAGAACGTATGAAGCAGGTCGGAGATTTACCAGCGTAAAGTAACCGCTCTGATTTGTAGTTGTCTCGGTTTCGGCCTTCGTCGCCTGGTTGACTAACTTTATGGCTGCGCCCGAAACAGCCGCTCCATTGGGGTCGCTTACCGTTCCGTTGACCTCGCCCGTTGCCGTCTGGGCGGAAACCGTGACTACTGAAACGAAAGTAAAGGCGAGCAGGATCAGAGTGTGCTTAAGAACGCGCATGGCATTTCCTTTCGCAAAAGTCGACAGCAACATCGACAGTACAAATCGCGCGAGGTTTCTTCTAAGCCTCCTTCCGACCATGACTCGTCTGAGCGGCCAGGTCTGCCGAAGGTCAGAAGTTAATTCGTATCGATCCCTGCATGACCCTTGGCGTGCGTGCGCTGGTCGGGGTGCCGAAAGTTGTGCGCGTCTGTCTTACAACGGCCGTGCAAGTATTTCCGGCCGCGGTGCACGATGCGGTGGCGCCACCAGGATTTATCTGCACGACGCCATAGGTTAACTGCCCGTCGATATCCCGGAAATTCGCGCGATTGAAAACGTTGTAGACCTCCCATCGCAATTGAATCTCGCGTTTCTCACCCAGCTTGATGTTCTTGAACATCGCGTTGTCATTGTTGAAAATCGAAGGCATCCGCACAAAAGTTCGTGACAGGTTTCCAATGTCGCCCAGCCCAGCCAGCGCGAAACAGTTCGTGTTGATGACGAAGCTGGAACCCGTCAAATCCGCTCCACTGATACCGCTCATCGGATCACACAGAACGTTTGGCCGCGCGTTAACCTGACCTCCGGTGAAGTCAGTGATCATCGTGCAGACGGTTGCTGAAGTTTGAAATGTTCCCGGAGGACATGTCTGACCCGCGGTAATCGTGGCCGTGCCGTTCGTATAAGTCACGGTTACGTTCTTGGGTTTGCCGCTCACGTAGGTGGTCGTGCCGGAGATTTGATAGTCGTCCAGGAGAAGCCGCGCGACCGCGTTGTGCCAGCGCCGGCCTAGTTTCGGCAGATCATAGATGTAATTCGCCGTGAAGATGTGAGTTTGGTCAAAATCAGATGGCGCGTAATTGAATGCGTGATACGGACGGCCATTGTTGACGTCGCTCGTGTCGTCATTTGCATAGTCAAACGACTTCGCGAACGTATAAACGATTCCATACTGGAACCCAGCCGTATAACGGCGATTCACCTGTACCTGCAATCCATTGTAGTTCGACGTGCCGCCCCAGGTGTTCTGCTGAATGTCCCCGTAACCACGGTACGGCCGCAGGAAATCGCTGTTCTTGGCGCTGCTTGCGGTCAGCGGATCTCTGTTCTCAGGATGGCAAATCGCGGCAGGAATGACGCGACAATCGACGAACTTCGCGCCGTCGGCGACGCCGTTGATGTTTCGCTGTTCGCCGAGATGCCGAGAAAAGGAGCCCACGTAACTAGCTTCGACTACGGTCTTGAAGCCGATGTCCTGCTGGAAACCTAATTCGAAGTTATAGGTCGTAATCGTCTTTGAATTGACTTCCAATGCGCGAAGCGTCATGGGAAAGACCAGAGCCCCACCGGCGCCGAGCGAGTTGATGTTGCCGTTAAAGATTGTGAAGGTCGTTTGTTGCGGCGGGTTCCCTCCCAGCGAACTAGCGCCGGCGCCGCCCGTGCCGCCCCCGATACGCGGCGCATGATACGCTCCGCCCATGGCGCGAATCACTGTCCGGCCCGTGCCAAAAATGTCCCAGGCAAAGCCCACGCGCGGCTCCCAATCTACCGGCTTCGTATGGCGGAATCCCTTGAAGGCTGCCGGATCTGTCGGCAACACTATTCCATTAAGCGGGTCGCCGCTGCCGGGAATGATCGAACGCACCAGATTGAACGGCAACAACTGCGCGGCCGTCGGATTCGGCAAGTTGCGCGGATCGACGGCTCTCTGATTCGCCGTGGCGCAGGCCGTGCCTAGCGCCGGTACGCCGCCGGGCTGACCCACACAATAACCTGCATACAGCAGCGGGGCTTTGGCTGGATCGAATTTGGCCGGATCGAAGTTTGAGCCCTGGCCGTCAAGTTGGAAGAAAGGCGTGTGCGTTTCAATTCTCAGACCATAATTCAACGTGAAGCGCCGGTTCACCTTCCACTCATCCTGGCCATAGAAATGCCACTGCCGGATCTCGCTGTTGGTAAAGTTGCGGGCCTTCGATTCTGTGTAGTTGTTGAAATTACCGAGCAGTGCATTTGCGTAGGCGAACCCTGTGTTGCCGAGGGCCGTCGTGAAACCATTTGTCGTGGCGGTCCCGAAATCCAAACCGCCCGACCATTTTCCGCCACCAGGCGCTTCGCGGTTGAACAGCCTTTCAAAGTAAGTTCCGAACTTGTACGTGTGGTTGCCGCGCGTGTAGGAAACGTTATCCGCGAAAGAAGGCTTGATGTAGTCATTGCCGACCTCGCCCCAGCGA
>JBKPPE010000388.1:0-5082 GCA_046733375.1 Acidobacteriota bacterium
CCGTTAAAGGGGTGAGTTGATTATACGGGTTTGAGTCGGGAAAGTCAGGCGAGTCTCATTCACACCTCGTTTAAGCGAGGTGTTAGGGAACACGAGAACGAAAAAGAACCTTTCAACGGTAATGACATACTTGAGTCACCCACGACTCTGTGGATGACCAAACGCCGAAGGCGTTTACTACCTTCAGCCCAGGGTTGCGCGCGCCAGCGCGCTACCCTGGGTAATCAGACAAAACAGATCCCAACCCTTGAAAGGGTTGCGAATAGGTTCAGCTACGAACGTTCATATTTGTGAACACCAATTCAAGACCGGTTGGCGCTGTATTCGGCAACCCCTTCAGGGTTGCGATTTCATGTTCGCTCATTACCCAGGGTAGCCGCGCTACGCGCGTCAACCCTGGGCTGGAGGTGGTAAACGCCTTCGGCGTTCATGTTCGCGACGCTCAACCGGCTTGGATGACTCAAGTATGTCATTGCCGTTTTCAACGGTTTACGACTTAAGCCGTTGAAACGGCTTCCCAGGGAACGCTTGGCAGCTCGGTCACCTCGCTGAAGCGAGGTGGGAATGAAAACGGTTGTACCTGACAAGCGCGCTACCGAGGCAGCACGAGCCACGCCGCCAAAGCCGCTTGTTTTTCATCGGCGCGCCATGGGGCCGGAACCGTCCGGCCGAGTTCGCTGATTTGTCGCTTTATGCGCGAAGCTTTCGCGCCCAGTTCGGACTTCGTTAGTTGCTCAAAATCCTTGTCGGGAATGAGCCGCCATTTCAAGCCATTGGCTTCGGCTGCCAGATTGAGCACCGTGCGAAACAGAACGCCCTCAGCGGCATGCGCGCGAATGTGAAAGTTGCCAATACGCGCGAGATCGCGGTCCGGAGCACCCACGATTCCCACGCCTGAAACCTCTATGCCCTGCAACTTCAGCTCTTTGATTAGACTCTTCATGGCGTTCCGAGCCACTGCTTCGATGGCAGCCACGGATTTCCGCGCTGCCTTTTGACTCTGGTCCCAGGGGAGTTCCATGACTGCGTGATAGGGCTGAAAGGTGTGCGGAACTTTTGGATCGGTGAGGCGCATTTCAAACTTCTTCACCACCAGCGGCGCGTCGCTGGTTTCTCCGAGCACGACGCAGATTGCTCGTCCAGTCTTTGCCCGAAAGCCGATAGCGACGCGATCCATAAACCAGTCGAAAGTCCAAAGTCCAATGTCCAAAGTCTCCTTGTCTTACGGCGCTGACGTTGGACCTTGGACTTTGGACGCTTTCGGATGCGTCATCTCTTCCGGCTTGACCCATTCGTCGAACTGCTGGCCTGTCAACAAGCCCAGTTCGATCGCTGATTCGCGCAACGAGATGCCTTTCTTGTGCGCGTTCTTGGCAATCTTCGCGGCATTGTCGTAACCGATGTGCTCGTTGAGGGCCGTGACCAGCATCAGTGAATCGCGCAGGTGCTCATCGATCTTTTCGCGATTGATAGTCATGCCGGCGATGCAGTACTCGACAAAGCCGTGACACGCGTCGTGGATCAGGCGAATCGAGTGCAGCAGGTTGTGAATGATGACCGGCTTGAAGACATTGAGCTCAAAGTTGCCTTGTGAGTCGGCAAAGCCGATCGCCGCGTCATTGCCCATCACCTGCACGGCGACCATTGTCATCGCTTCGCTCTGCGTCGGATTTACTTTGCCTGGCATGATCGACGAGCCGGGTTCGTTTTCCGGAATCACCAGTTCACCCAAACCGCAGCGAGGACCCGATGCCAACCAACGAACGTCGTTGGCAATCTTCATCAGCGACGCGGCCAAAGTTTTCAATCCGCCACTGCAAAAAACCATCTCATCGTGCGCCGACAGAGCCGCAAATTTGTTCGGATGAGATTTGAACGGCAGGCCCGTGAGTTCCGCGATCTTCTTCGCGGCTCGTTCGGCAAATTCCGGATGAGCATTCAGGCCGGTGCCAACTGCGGTGCCGCCAATTGCCAGATCGTAGAGTCCGGGCAGCGTAACTTTCATGCGATCGATGTCGCGCGCGAGCAGACTCGCCCAACCAGACATCTCCTGGCCAACGGTCAATGGAGTGGCATCCTGAAGATGCGTGCGGCCAATCTTGACCACGTCCGCGAATTCTTTTGCTTTTGCGTCAATGGCGTCGTGAACTTCCTGAACGCGCGGAATTAACTTGTTCATTTGCTCGGCCGCAGCGATGTGCATGGCCGTGGGGAAGGTATCGTTCGACGATTGCGACATGTTGACGTCGTCGTTGGGATGAATCGGCTTCTTGCTGCCCATGACGCCGCCGGCGATTTCAATCGCGCGATTCGAAATCACCTCGTTGGCGTTCATGTTCGTCTGCGTACCGCTTCCGGTTTGCCAGACGCGCAGAGGGAAATGATCGTCGAGCTTCCCTTCGATGACTTCATCACACGCCCGCACGATCAACTTCAACTTTTCTTCCGGCAGTTTTCCGAGTTCGTGATTCACCAGCGCGCAGGCTTTCTTAAGAGTGCCGAGCGCGTGAATCATCTCGCGCGGCATCACGTCGTTGCCGATATTGAAATGATGCAAGCTACGTTCTGTCTGCGCGCCCCAGTACCGGTCATTGGCCACTTCGACCTGGCCCATCGAATCGGTTTCGGATCGCGTTGGTTTGGTTTGCTTGTCAGGGAATGGTTGCGACATGAAGTTGTCTGCTGGTGACCTCAATCTCTACGCTATCAAACGTGGTGGAGAATTCGTTTAGAGGCTGGCTACTGCCCGCCAATGCTTTCGCTGCGTAGCAGCGAGATATTTATAGCTCAAGTTAATTACGAAATCCTAAGCTGCGTAGGAGCGACATGTATGTCGCCCATAAATCGGCTCGCGCAGTAAAATGGCTATTCGTTCTATAACATTTTCGTCCCTGACGACACTGACGAAGACATAGTCGAGTGGCGTCACGGCTTCTGCGGCTTCTTCTCAGGCCGCACGGCTTTCGGAATGTCGTCGTCGGGAACGGTACTCTGCGTCGCTTCCTCCGTCTTCATCTTCGGTGGCCCACCCTTCAGAATCGGCTTCAATTTCGACCCCGGAAGCTTAAATGTGGCGAGCGACGTGTTGCGCCTGAGGATAGTGCCCCCGCGGCCAGCCACCCACGTGTCCGTGCCGCCCCGATAAGCCACAGCGAAAAGTGGGGAACTCGTGATGGTCGGCTGCGAGATCCAATTCTCGCCGCCATCTTTCGTGGCGAGCACGAGACCATGATCGCCCGCGGCCATTGCGTCGTCTCGTGACGCGGCGGAAACAGCGAAGAGATTAGTCGAGATGCCACTCTCCTGATCCTTCCATTTCACACCGCCATCATCCGTGCGCAGGATGATGCCGTTTGCGCCCACCGCATAGCCACGCATCGGATCAGCGAACGCGACTGCGTACAGCCACTCTTTCAAGTTGATATCGACCTGCTTCCAATTCTCGCCGCCATCTTCACTGCGCAGAATTGTTCCATTCGAACCGACGGCAATGCCATGACTGGCATCGAGGAAGCGAACGTCTTCGAGCCACGACTTCGTGTGTGAGGCGCACTCTTCCCACGTTTCGCCCCCGTCGCTCGTGCGAATGATCACGCCGCGGGCGCCGACTGCCCATCCGACTTTCGCCGTCAAGAAAAAGATGCCGGTAAGATCTTCACTTAAGCCGGCGCCTTGTTTCTCCCAAAGCAATCCGGCAGTTCTCGAATGGAGAATCGTGCCGCGATCGCCGGCAGCCCACCCGTTCAATTGATCGACGAAGGTGACGGCGTTCAACCGTTCGCGCGTTGGCGAAGGTCGTGTGATCCAATCTTTACCACCTGAAGTCGTCGATAAAATCTTTCCGCGCGCACCCACGGCCCACCCCCGTGATCCATCGAGAAAAAATATGTCGCCGAGATCGTCGCGGCCTCCTTCGGTCAAACGTCGCCAGCCAATGCCGCCATCATCGCTCCGTACGACGAGACCGTCGCTGCCGGCCGCCCAACCCGTGTTCGCATCGCCAAAATAAATCGTAACCAGACGCGGGTTGGTGCGGATGTTTGAGGGCAGCCAAAGCTTGCCGCCGTTGCTTGTGCCGAGAACGACTCCGTTATCACCGGCAATCCAGCCATTTTGCTCGTCAGCGAAATAGACGGAAAAAAGATCGTCGCGGATGGCGACGTCCGTGGGCTCCCACGTTTCTCCGCTGTCTTCGCTCAACAGCACACGCGCGCCGTAGCCAACCGCAATCGCGCGCGTTTTGTTGATGAAGACAGCGGATGTCAAAGGGAGCGTGCCGGCGCGCACGACTTCGCGCCAACCTTTGCCGCCGTCGGTTGTTTTCAGAAGCGTGCCCCGGTCGCCGGCGACGAGACCGGTGTTTTTGTCGAGAAACGAAACTGAATAGAGGTGCGCGCGCGTCGGCGCGACTTGCGGCGTCCAGGTCACACCGCCGTCAGTGGTCGCGATGATCGCGCCGTAGGTGCCGACAGCCCAGCCGCGCTTCGCGTCATCCGGGGCAAATGTGATCGAATATAAATGATCTTTTGTGGGCGTTGTGACACTCCGCCAGCCCTGTCCGGCGTTTGTGGTGCGTAGCACCGTGCCCCGTGCACCGACGGCAATGGCGCGACTACGATCAAAAACGTACAGGCCGTTCAATGACGCAACCGAACGCGTCGGCTGGTTGTCCCACGAATACCCGCCATCATTCGTGTGAAGAACGACCCCATCCCCGCCGACCGCCCACCCGTGCCGGTTGTCTTTAGCGAATCGAATCGCCGCGATTGAGTTTCCCTGCGGAAGAGGGTTCTGCCATTCCCACCCGCGATCGGTGGTTTGCGCAAAAGCGAAAGCCGACGCGCCCATCAGGCAAAGCAACGCGATGAGACAATTCGGTTTTAGTCTATGAGAAATCTTTCTCACGGGATCGATTCGATTGGTGTCTGGGTCGGTTGCCTGATTATAGGTTTGTAGCGACCGGAAAGCGAGAGCGTTGGTGGCACAGAATACATTCTGTGATGCCGCACTTGCTTTTATTTCACAGACTGATTTCTGTGCCACTTCAGAACAGCGCCGCGTCGCCATCCGCCTCTTCCGGCT
>JBKPPE010000389.1:0-4779 GCA_046733375.1 Acidobacteriota bacterium
CATCCACCTGAAGAAGACGGCAGTCCGTTAACTGCGAGCAACATTGTTCGCAGCGTTGAGAACGCGATCTATCTTGAGGGCACAAATCTCTGGATTCACCGCAACGCGATTCAAGGTTTTGTTGGGCGTGACAGTAGTGGAGCCAGGATCACGAGTGCGGGCCATCTGATGTCTACTTGGGCTGACAATGTTTTGGTCGAGAATAATCTGATCGAAGCGTGGACCTATTCAGTGTTCTACGGTGGCGGGGCAAAGGGGATCGTCGATCCAAGCCAATCTGGGACGGTGTCGAGTTGTACATCGACTTCCTGCTTGTTCAGCAACACGACCGGGATTACGGTCGGTAAGCCGGTTGCCGTTCTGGTCTATTCCTTTGTGGACAGTATTGGCATTCTCAGAGAGATTTGGGGAACGGCGTTTGTTTCTTCCATCAGCGGGTCAACTGTGAACTTTCAACAGCCCTTGTGCAATTCGAACAACACAGGCGGAAACGGAAACACGTGCAAGCCGTTCGATAGTAATAACCTCCGGCAAGTTCCCGCAGATGGAAATCCGGCGCGATGGGAGGGTTATCAGATTCAGAATGTCGTAGTACGCAGAAATATCCTAGCGCACCGGCCAGAATGGGGGCCGTTGATGGACAACAACTGCGGCGGTAAGGGCTATCTGGAGTTGAAGTCATTTCACAACGGAGCCATTACAGGCAACATTTTCAAAGGCTGCACCGGCCCGACAATTACAACGCGAAACCAAGCCGGCGCAGATCCGTGGAACGACCTCGACAATCTTGACTTTTCTTACAACTGGTTTCAGGACGCCAATGCTCCGTTTACTGCCTATTTGAACGATGATGGCAATCTCACCAGCAAGACACGTAACGTTCGCTTTCACAACAATCTGGTGGAAAGACTATACGTCAACCCCGATAACTACCAATACTATCAGCCAGTCGCTACGCTGACGACGGGTGGAGATGGCGTGGAAATGAGCAACAACACGGTGCTCATGGGCAACTATCGCTTTACGACGTCACGCGCAGATCAACCAGGGACGGTCATCGGTTTTGTGAATAAGAACAATATTTACCTGGCCGCACCTTCGGCTTGCTTTACTGATGGATCGGGTACGGCCGGCGCGCCTATCACGGCCTGTTGGCCCAACGCCGACGTGCAGGGGAACGTGCTCATTCAGGTGCCTCAATGGACGCTTGCGGATTTGAACGGAACATGGTTTGGCCCTTATCCGAACAACTTATTAGCGCCGTCCTTGTTAGCAGTAGGGTTTGCGAACCCTGACCTCTCAGCTACCTCGCTTGATAACTATCGATTGTTAAGCATTAGTCCGTATTACAGAAGAGGCACAGATGGGAAAGACCCGGGCGCGGACATTGACGCGCTCAAGCAGGCGATTTTTGGCAACTCCCCGCCGCCGCCGCCGTCTCCAACACCAACCCCAACTCCGACGCCGACTGGATCTCCAACACCGACTCCGACTCCTACACCAACAGCAACACCGACACCAACAGCAACACCGACGCCCACGCCGACACCAACCGCAACTCCCACGCCGACCCCCACCGCAACTCCAACGCCGTCGCCCTCAGCATTGGTTAGCTTCGAGCAAACTGACAGTACGACTAAAGGCACTTGGAAAAATACCTATGGTGGGGAGGGCTTTAATACAGTCAACGATAGTATGAGCTATCCAAGCTATGCGCAGGTGAGCGTCACTGGGTATACGTCGCCAACATGGATGGCCTCGACGACTGACACGCGCGCGTTGCAGAAGGGCACGGCGAGCGATCGTATCGCTGCCAGATGGGAATCCAGCTCGTTTTTCACGATCGATCTGAATATCACCGACGGTCAATCCCACCGCGTCGCGCTTTATGGCCTCGATTGGGACGGAAATAATCGGTCGCAACGCGTCGACATCATGGATTGGACCACGAACATCCTATTAAATAGTCAGTCTATTTCTCAGTTCAATGGCGGCAAGTATTTGGTGTGGAACATCAAAGGTCATGTTCGCATTACAGTTAATAAGACCGGTGCAAAGACTGCCGTTGTTAGCGGTCTCTATTTCGGTCAGGCTCCGGGTGTCCCGACACCGACACCGACACCGACGCCAACGCCAAGCCCAACGCCAACGCCGACTCCTACACCCCTCGCAGTTGCGATCACGACCCCCGGCTCTAATACGATATTTAGCCTCGGAACCAACGTGACCGTGAGCGCGAGCGCCACTGACACCGTCGGGACAGTGACGAGTGTGAAATTCTATGCTGGCACGCAACTCATCGGAACTTCGAACCTCGCACCGTACAACGTGGTGTGGAGCAATATGACGGCAGGAACTTACAACCTGACCGCGACCGCCACAGACAATCAAGCTCTCAGCGTAACCTCGACTCCCATCACGGTTAAGATCAGCAAGTCTCTCAAGGGCGTGCGCAATAACCGGCAAAATACTAGCATTTTGAGCGGCTCTGGTTCCCTTTCCTCCGTCAGTCAAACGATCCAAACCGGTGGTCTCGACTCATTAGTCACGAATCTCGAACAGACCTACAACGACTTCAACGGAGAAAGAAGTATGTTCAATTCTGAGGAACAGATTGAACGGTACTTACTTGCATCTCTGTTGCTGGCTCGTTCAAGCGCTGCGCTCGCTAAACAGGTGACTAACAATACCGGCATCACTGATCGCCTGAATAAGGTTGAGGCTTACCTCGGCTTCTGCGAGGACTTGATGGTTTCGGATTCGATCTCCCAGCAGGAGCTTAACAAAGCCAATCAGGTGAACGCGCGGATCGATCTTACGATTGGTCAACCGACTACCGGTCCGATCGCTCTCACTGGCGTCACAATATCGCCTAACGAAGCAGCCAAGATCGATACCACGGTCGCGAATCCATTCGCGACGCAAACCACTGTCGTACCGAACGGTACAACTTCGTATGAGCTTGCAAACGTCAGCGTTACGATCGGTGGCCGAGCCGCGGCGCTGCTGCTGGTTTCGCCAACGCAGATAGCGTTCATAGTGCCAAGCGACTTATCAGGAGGACTGGCTGACGTCGTCGTGACATCGAGGGAAGGCAATATTTCTTATGGCACCGCAGCGGTGGCGGGATTGAATCCGCTAATACTCGGGCAGTTGGGTGATAGCAGTGGACAGGCAGTTGCTCTAGAGGGCGTAGGGTTCCGGTCCGGAACTTTTTCAACCGTTGGATCCAGCCTATATGGACTGGATTCGCGAACTCGTATCTCGATCTCGGCCTCTGGTATCAGCACTGGAGTTACCAACAGCGATCCCAGCAACGACATCTTCGTGGGGTTTGGACAGGTCCTTGAGAACCTGGCCGAGTCGGTTACGGTCGAGGCG
Organism: Acidobacteriota bacterium; assembly: GCA_046733375.1. Taxonomy (GTDB): domain Bacteria; phylum Acidobacteriota; class Blastocatellia; order Pyrinomonadales; family Pyrinomonadaceae; genus UBA11740. The sequence continues at coordinate 3,382 of JBKPPE010000389.1, forward strand.
CGCACAAGCAATGGCACCGTTTATTCGTTGCCAGTTGAATTTGCGGGCTCACAGGGGACGCTCCGAGGACTGGATCAGGTGAACGTTGTTCTCGTTCCCGAACTACGTGGTGCCGGAACCGTGGAGTTAACTATTGTCGCGGGCGGCGTCAGAAGCAACGCGATGACCATCACGATTCAGTAAGTCGTGTTTAGCCGAGCGGCAGTTTTTTAGGGGTGGCCCTCAAAGGGCCGCCCCTGTTTTTGCAGAGCTCAATTTTTTGGTGCCGCGGCGGGAAGTGTTAGCGGCGTCGATTTCCGCCAATGTCGCCTGTCAGCCAGGCACGATGGAACTGTGGACTTCCAGCTCGGTTACCTCGGGTTTTCGAGCGGATTCTGGAAAAACGCGACTTTTGGCTTTTTTGTTTTAACGACTTCTTATTGAAGCTTATAGTTGTTTGGCGGGTAGCGGAATCTGGGATAAACTGTCTACCCAATTAGGTAGTCCGGGTGAACATTTTCAGGGTCACCCACGTTTTCGCTGGGAGTTTGCCCTTCTTTGCGAAGACGAATACAAGGAATCTCTATGAGTGTGCTGGCCACCAAGCATTCCTGGCGTGCCATAGCCTTAGTTTCGGTAATTCTTTTCACCTACGGTACCGTATTGGTGAAGCTCTCCCGTGACTGGTGGAGCGACGAGAACTACTCCCACGGCCTGCTGGTTCCCTTCATCATCGCTTACATCCTCTGGACGCAACGCCGGAAGTTTGCAACCGAGCCGGCCCGTCCGTCGGTGCTCCTGGGCAGTCTAGCGGTTGCCCTCGCGTTGTTTGCATTGTGGACCGGCGTCGCGGGCGCCGAACTTTACACGCAGCGGATGTCGCTCGTATTGCTTGTCGCCGGGACTGTAGTCTACTTCGGTGGCTTCGGTTTCCTTCGGTTAGTCCTGGTTCCACTTGTCCTATTGATTCTCGCAATTCCGATTCCCGCTATCGTCTTTAATAAGATCGCCTTTCCTCTGCAACTCTTTGCTTCGCGGGTGGCCGTTTGGTCTATGAATATTTTAGGCATCCCCGTCTTGCGGCAGGGAAACGTAATAGAGCTGAAGCCGCTCAATTCGTTCACTACCAAGAAGCTCGAAGTCGTGGAAGCCTGTAGCGGCATTCGTTCGATGATGACGCTGCTAACGTTAGCGGTGGTGTTTGCTTATTTTACCTATCCGCGTTCAGACGATCCGACTGGTCCACGTAGAGGACTTGGCTCGTTGCACACCTATGGCCTTTGGCGCTCGGCCATAATTGTGCTTTCCGCCGTGCCTATCGCCATCCTGACCAATGCTGGACGCGTTAGCGGAACTGGCATCTTGTCGCATTACTACGGCACCAGGGTCGCCGATGGTTTTTTTCATACGTTCTCGGGT
>JBKPPE010000390.1:0-6601 GCA_046733375.1 Acidobacteriota bacterium
AGCGGCAGTATTCATTTTTGAAATATGATTCCGATTTCAACTGCAGTTTAGCATTAACCTCGCGTGTGTTCATTTCCGCTCGGGCGAGATGATATAATTCGCGCCACATCACAAGCATCATTGATTTTCAAAACGCAACACGACCAACTATTGGAGGAACCGTATGGCGACAGAGATGAAGCGAGTGTCCGGCTCGATCGATCGCATTGAGGAGTTGTTGGGTGACGAAGCGCGTGCGCTGCTCGATCACAAGTCACAAGCGATCCCAAAAGAGCACATTTATCTTCCGGGCCCCGATTTTGTCGACCGAGTGGTGTCGCAAACCGACCGGTCGCCGGCGGTGCTTCGCTCGCTTCAATCGCTGATCAGTCACGGCCGTCCCGCGGACACTGGCTATGTTTCGATTCTGCCGGTCGATCAGGGCGTCGAACATTCCGCCGGCGCGTCTTTCGCGCCGAATCCCCAATATTTCGACCCCGATAACATCTTGAAATTGGCCATGGAAGGCGGCTGTAACGGCGTCGCGTCTACCTTTGGAGTGCTCGGCGCAGTAGCTCGGAAATATGCGCACCGGATCCCCTTCATCGTCAAAATCAATCATAACGAGCTGCTGACGCTGCCCAACAAATTCGATCAGGTGCTGTTCGGAAATATTAAGGAAGCGTGGAACCTTGGCGCCGTCGCGGTGGGCGCTACGATCTATTTTGGTTCCGACGAGTCGACCCGACAAATCACGGAGATTTCAGAAGCATTTGCGCGCGCGCACGAACTCGGCATGGCGTGCATCCTCTGGTGTTACCTGCGAAATTCGAAGTTCAAGACTCCTGAAGGCGACATGCATGCGGCCGCTGATTTGACGGGTCAGGCAGATCATCTCGGCGTCACGATTCAGGCTGACATTGTGAAACAGAAACTCCCGGAAAGAAACGGCGGCTACACCTCGGTAGAAAAAGAACTCGGCAAGTCCTATGGCAAGACGAGCAAGCTGGTCTATGAAAAGCTAACCAGCGACAACCCCATCGATCTGGTTCGATATCAAGTAGCAAACGGCTACATGGGTCGCGTGGGCCTGATCAACTCAGGCGGCGAGTCGAAAGGAGCCGGAGACCTTGCCGCGGCTGTGCGCACCGCGGTCATCAACAAACGCGGCGGCGGCATGGGTTTGATCTCGGGACGCAAAGCGTTTCAGCGCCCGATGAATGAAGGCGTCGAGCTGCTCAACGCCATTCAGGACGTTTACCTCTCGAAGGAAATCACAGTAGCGTAGAACTGTCGCAACAAAACAATGCGTTTGCATTGCGAAGGCTAACCTGCGTGCTTATAATGCGCGCGCTTCGCCGATTGCCAATCCAACGATGTCCACTCCAATCCGCTGGCAACACGATCGACCGACACGTCGCTCCGTCAAGCTGCAGCAACGACCGCTAAATTCGATTAAATCCGCGCTGGCCCAAGCCGCGCGCGTCGCCTTAACAGAGCCGTTCATGCTCTCTATTGAGCGGCAGGAAATTTACCTGCGCAGGCTGGCGGCGAAATTGGATGGGTTGCGGATCGTACATCTTTCCGACTTGCATTATGGGCCGCTCGTGAACCCGCAGCATCTCGAGCGCGCCGTCAGAGTCGCAAACGACCTGCGGCCAGATTTGATTGCGCTGACGGGGGATTACATCTCGCAAGACCGCGTTTTCGCCGCGCCCTGCGCCGAAGTCGTCGGCAAGTTGCGCGCGCGACATGGCGTTTATGCAGTCCTGGGAAATCACGATCACTGGACCGACGCGGCGCTGATTGCTGATTTGTTTTGTGCCGAGGGGATCCGCGTGCTCGTCAACGAAGGTTCGCGCATGGATCTTCGCGGTGAGAGTTTCTGGCTCGCGGGCGTTGACGATACGATGGTCGGACTTGAGGATTTGTCGCTCGCCCTGGCTGGCGCGCAGCATAACGAGTTCAAGCTTTTGCTTGCACACAACCCCACGATTCTTCGACGCGCGGCCCGCGCGGGAGTCGATCTCGTGCTAAGCGGTCACACCCACGGCGGTCAAGTCACCTGGCGCTCTGAAAAGAGCCGTTCGGGACGGCCGCGCCGTCGCATGCTGCGTGGTCTCGGCCGGCGCGGCAACACGCAGATTTACGTCACCCGTGGTTTAGGTACAGTCGTCCTGCCAATTCGTTATGGCTGTCCGCCGGAAATATCGGTGCTGGATCTGCGCTCCGTCTGATTCCCCCGTGTCCTCGCGCATCATCACACTGCCAAATCTGCTGACTGTCTTTCGGATGGCCCTGATTCCGGTATTCGTCTCGCTGCTCTTTTACCAAAAGTTTCTCTTCGCACTTGCCGCCTTCGTCCTCGCGGGAATTACCGACGGGCTCGACGGATTGTTTGCCCGTCGGTTTCATCAACAGTCGCCGCTCGGCCGGATTCTCGACCCCGTCGCCGACAAGTTGATGCTGGTTACGTCATTCGTCGTGCTGTCGATGAAAAACGTATTTCCGGCGCCTGTCCCCAAGCACTTACCAGTACCGTTTTGGGTGACGATTACCGTCATTAGCCGCGATGTCTTCATCCTTGTCGGTGCCGCCGCCATCAACGTCGTTACCGGATTCCGCGGCTTCCAGCCGTCCCTGCCCGGCAAGATCAGCACCGTCGTCCAAGTGGTCGCCGTGGCCGTAGTGATTCTGGCCGCCCAGGTCCGCGTGGGCACCGGCTATTACCTGCCAACGATCTACACGACCGTTTTCACTTTGGCGCTTATCTCGGGCATTCACTACATATTTTTCGTCTCACGGCTTCTTAACGAGCGACAATAACGCTAGAAAACCTTTCATTTTCCGGCCAACTTTTGATTAGAAGATCGCCTCTAACAAGGTTGACAGTGATAGACTCAGGTATTATATTGAGGTCGCATTCAACCCCGCGATTCACAGAGCGGAACCAATTGGAGCATTAGCATGAGCAAAATCATAGGAATTGACTTAGGAACAACCAACTCGGTCGTGGCCGTCATGGAAGCCGGCGAGCCGATGGTTATTGAAAACTCTGAAGGTGGTCGAACGACGCCGTCGGTGGTTGCTTTCGCCAAGGATGGCAACCGCTTAGTCGGCCAAGTCGCCAAACGACAGGCGGTAACCAACCCCGAAAATACGATCTATTCGATCAAGAGATTCATGGGTCGACGGTTCAACGAAGTGACCGAAGAAATCAAGCAGGTCCCCTACAAAGTTCAGGGCAGTGGCAGCGGCGGCGACGTCCGCATTGGCGCCGGTGGCAAGGAATGGAGCCCGCCGGAAATCTCGGCAATGATTCTTCAGAAGATGAAGCAATCAGCCGAAGAAAAACTCGGCCAGAAAATTGAGAAGGCCGTCATTACGGTTCCCGCTTACTTCAACGACGCGCAGCGCCAGGCAACAAAAGACGCCGGCAAGATCGCCGGTCTGGAAGTCATGCGTATCGTCAATGAGCCGACGGCCGCGGCGCTGGCGTACGGTCTGGACAAGAAGAAAGATGAAACGATCGCGGTGTTCGACTTTGGTGGCGGCACGTTCGACATTTCGATTTTGGAAGTCGGCGAAGGCGTCGTCGAAGTGAAATCGACAAACGGCGACACACACCTCGGCGGTGATGACATTGACGAGCGTCTGATCGAGTGGATCATCGAAGAATTTAAAAAAGACCAGGGTATTGACCTGTCGAAAGACAAGATGGCTTTGCAGCGACTGAAGGAAGCCGCAGAGAAAGCCAAGATCGAGCTGTCGCACACGATGGAGACGGAAATCAATCTGCCGTTCATCACCGCCGATCAGTCCGGCCCGAAACACCTCGTCATGAAACTGACGCGCGCTCGGTTCGAGCAGTTGTCCGAGCCAATTTTCAAACGTTTGATGCCGCCGGTTGAGCAAGCGCTGAAAGATGCCGGTGTCGACGCGAAGAAAATCGATGAAGTAGTTCTTGTCGGCGGCTCGACCCGTATCCCCAAAGTTGGGGAGCTGGTGAAGAACTTTTTTGGGAAGGAGCCGAATCGCAGCGTCAATCCGGACGAAGTGGTGGCAATCGGGGCGGCCGTACAAGCCGGTGTGTTGTCAGGCGAAAAGACCGACATCCTCTTGCTTGACGTGACACCTCTGAGTCTGGGAATCGAAACCCTGGGCGGTGTGGCCACGAAGCTCATCGAGCGCAACACGACGATCCCGACGCGGAAGTCAGAGATTTTCTCGACAGCTTCGGACAATCAGACGTCTGTCGAAGTTCACGTGCTTCAGGGTGAGCGTCCCATGGCCACCGACAATCGGACGCTCGGTAAGTTTCACCTGGTCGGCATTCCCCCGGCGCCACGCGGCATGCCGCAAATCGAAGTGGCGTTCGATATCGACGCGAATGGCATCGTGAACGTGTCGGCGAAAGACATGGGCACGGGCCGCGAACAGAAGATCACAATTACGGCATCGTCGGGTCTCAGCAAAGACGAGATCGATAAGATGATGCGCGACGCCGAATCGCATTCGGCTGAAGATGCAACGAAGCGCGATGAAATCGAAGCGCGCAATCGTCTTGACGGACTGGTCTATCAGATGGAGAAGACGCTCAACGAAAACCGCGAGAAAGTCAGCGCGGTTGCCGGCGAAGTCGAAACGTCAATCGCCGACGCGAAGAAGGCTCTGGAAGAAGGTGGAGTTGAGCGCTTAAACAACGCGTTCAATTCGCTGCAAACCGTCTCACACAAGATGGCAGAAGCCCTCTATCAGCAGACCGGTTCGGCCGGCGGCGAGACCACTGAGCAGTCGTCCGCTGCGGGCGCGTCGACCGGTTCGCAGGGTGGCGGCGAAGACAATGTCATCGACGCTGAATACGTAGACGTCGACGAAGATAAGAAGTAGGCCGAGGGTACCGGGTGTCAGGTATCGGGTAACAGGCGACGGCAAATCAACCGGCACCTGATCCCCGGCACCTGACACCTTTTTTCGTAAATGGCCAAAGAGGACTATTACAAAACGTTGGGCGTCAAACGCGACGCCAAGCCGGACGAAGTCAAGAAAGCCTATCGCCGGCTGGCGCGTAAATATCACCCTGACGTTAACCCGGGAGACAAGTCCGCGGAGGAACGGTTCAAGCAAGTGAGTGAAGCGTTCGACGTTCTCTCCGATCCGAAAAAGAAAGCAGTTTACGATCGTTTTGGCCAGTACTCCGATAACCTCGCCGATGCCGCTGCGCGTGGCGCCGGGCCGAGCGCTGCTTACGGCGGTGCACCATTTGATTTCTCTGGATTCGATTTTGGTTCAACCACAACCGGAGGTGGCGCGGGATCGAGCTTCCGCGACATCTTCGCTGATCTCTTCGGCGGTGCTCGCGCGGACAAAGAACCACCGCGGCCTCAGCCACAACGTGGCGCCGACATCGAGATGCCGCTGTCAATCAGTTTTGAAGAGGCGATTACCGGTCTCACCACCAACCTCACCGTCAATCGATCCGAGCAATGTTCTCGCTGTCATGGTGCGGGCGATACGGGTGGCGCGGTAACAACTTGCCCGACGTGCAAAGGCTTGGGGCAGGTGCAACGCGCCGGCGGGCGACTCCGCTTTACGCAAGAGTGTCCGGATTGTGGCGGCACCGGCAAACGTCGTCCGCCTTGTTCTCTCTGCAAAGGCAAAGGCACGCTTCCCAAAGCTGAAACCGTCAAAGTTCGAATACCAGCCGGCGTCGATACTGGTTCGCGCGTGCGCGTGCCCGCAAAAGGCGAAGGCGGAAAACTGGGCGCTCCTGCGGGCGATCTTTACATCATCACCAACGTCGGGCGGCATCAGTACTTCACGCGCAAGGGCGACAACATCTATGTGACAGTGCCGATTACCGTGCCTGAGGCTGCGCTGGGAGCGAAGATTGAAGTCCCGACGGTACAAGGCAAGGCGCAGTTACGTATTCCGCCGGGAACCCAATCGGGACAAAAGTTCCGCTTGCGAGGACGCGGCGCACCGAGTCTGCGCGATCCAAACGCGCATGGTGACCAGTTTGTTGAAGCGCAGGTTGTTTTGCCCAAAGTGATTTCAGAAGAGACTAAGGAGTTGCTGCGCAAGTACTCACAGCTAAACGCAGAGAATCCGCGAGTCGCAATGGGACTGGAGTGAGGGGACCGTGAATGGTGAATCGTGAATCGTAAATAGTCGGTTGTTTCTATTTACGATTTACCATTTACGATTTACTAATGGATTCACCATTTACGATTTACTGATGAAGAAGCAGCGAGCCAAAACCTATACGATCAGTGCGGTGGCGGAGCAGTTCGAGCTGCATCCGCAGACTCTGCGACTGTATGAGCGTGAGGGTCTGCTCAAGCCTTCACGGTCTGAGGGCAACACGCGGCTTTACACCGACACTGACCTCGAACGGCTCGAGGTGATCCTTTCATTGACTCGAGACCTCGGCGTCAATCTGGCGGGCGTCGAAATCATTCTCAACATGCGCGAGAAGATGGACGCCATGCAACACGAGTTCGAGCGTTTCTTCGAGTACCTGCAAAGCCACGTCGAGGAATTTTCGCACTTCACCGAGTCACCCCCACCAGAAGCGGGAGCGCTAGTTCCGATCAATCGCCTGAAGCGACCTTTCCCGGCC
>JBKPPE010000391.1:0-3131 GCA_046733375.1 Acidobacteriota bacterium
CCTCCAGCGAATGGATTTGCTGCTCATCGCTGCGAACGGTGAGCGCAAGCTGAAAAATGTAGTAAGGCTTGCTGAATTGAATTTGCTTCTGACGATCGGCGGTCGGCTCAAGACCGTTGACGATCACATCGAAGGACTTTCGTTGCAGCGCGGAGACGAGCGTCTCCCAATCGGAGGGCACGAATTCAGCTTTGCGCCCCATCGCTGCCGCGAGGGCATCAACCATCTCTTTCTCGTAGCCGATGTATTGGTCAGGATGATTCGGATCATTAAAGACATAAGGAGCGCCGCCACTCGGGTCCGCGCCCCAGCGAAGCGGTTGCTGGGCAACGATGCTGCTCGCGAAGAGCAAGCAAACGGCGACGATGAAAATCAGTCTTCGCATTCGGACGAGCAAGCGTTGGAAAAAAACGGCCACAGATTAACGCAGATAACACAGATCAAGAACAAGAACTTGGAACGTCCCGTGAAATATTGATCTGTGCCTATCTGTGTAAATCTGTGGCTTCGTTCGTTGGCTTCTATTACAATCCCCGGCCATGTGCACAGACAGAAGAGATTTTCTCCGCGCCTCAGCAGGTTTGGCGGGCGCCGCCCTCGTGGGAAACCGTTTTGCCTTTGCCGACACGAACAGCGTCGCCAACGTTCAGCAGCGTCAACAGGTCCCCGATCTGATTCAGCGTTTGCGGAAGATGACTGCCGGCGTCGTCCCGATTAGCGATGACGAGCGCAAAGCGCGCATCGCAAAAGCGCAGCGGTTGATGGCTGAACAGAAGATAGATGCGATCTATCTCGAGCCCGGTTCAAGCATGTTCTATTTCACCGGCATGCGCTGGGGCACCAGCGAGCGTATGTTCGCGCTGGTGATTCCGCAGCGCGGCGAACTCGCATGGATTTCTCCCAAGTTTGAGGAAGAACGCGCGCGCGAGCTGATCAAATTCGGTAACGACGTGCGCACTTGGGAAGAAGACGAGAGTCCGTATCGTCGCGTTGCCCAGGTCTTTCGCGACCGCGGAATTCGGTCAGGCCGCATCGGAATCGAAGAGCGTGTGCGCTTCTTCCTCTTCGATGGGATCAGGCAGGCGGCGCCGAGGCTCGAATTTGTCAGTGCGACCCCAATTACGGCTGGGTGCCGCATGTTCAAATCGCCCGCCGAACTCGCGCTGATGCAAAAAGCAAACGACCTAACGATCGTAGCTTATCGCGCGACGTGGGCTACGATGCGCGACGGCATGCCGCAAGATGAATTCGCAAACAACTGCGCGACCGCGTTTCGCAACCTCGGGGTGCAGGGTGGAGTCTTTTGCAGCTTTGGAAAATACACCGCGTTCCCGCATGGCTCGAGCACGCCGCAGACTTTGGAGGAGGGTGACGTCGTGTTGATGGATGGCGGTTGCAGCGTTGAAGGTTATCAATCCGACATCACACGTACGTTCGTTTTCGGCAAACCAACTCAGCGGCAGCGCGACATTTGGAACCTTGAACGCAAATCGCAAGACGCCGGTTTCGCCGCCGCCCAGGTCGGCGCACCGTGCGAAAGTGTCGATGCCGCCGCGCGTAAAGTCATCACCGACGCGGGCTTTGGTCCCGACTACAAAGTTCCGGGGCTGCCGCACCGGACCGGTCATGGTATTGGTCTCGATGGGCATGAGTGGACGAATTTTGTGCGTGGCAACAAAACTCTGATTCAACCAGGCATGTGCTTCAGTGATGAACCCACCATCGTGATTTACGGCGAGTTCGGTATCCGCCTCGAAGATTGTCTATACATCACGGAAAAAGGCCCGAAATTCTTCACCAACCAGAGCCCTTCGATCGATAAGCCGTTCGGCTGATTTTCCTCAAGGATTAATCAGACGCTTGTTCTCTCCCCGATTTACCTGGAAATCGCCTATTGGGTTCTGGAACGCCGCTCTGTTTCCACCTTTTCTGAATTAGACGGTTGGCACTCAATGGCGGCCTAATATCGCGGCCGACGGCTCGCGGAGAATGGCTGACTGAAGTTGAAATCAATAACGGCTAATTGCCCGAGGGGGATTGACGCAACAAATGAACAGCTTCTTATCGAAAGTAATTGTCGTGCTCGGAGCGGTAGTAACATTATCTCTGGCTGGTCAAAGTGCTCGGGCTAACGAATTCACCTTCACTGGTATAAATACCGGCGTAACGGGAATCGTGAATATTACCGAGTTAACGAACAATCAGCTCACCTTCACGGTTACGAACACGTCAACTGGCACAACCTCCGGAAAAATCACGAGCATAGGCTTTGACCTTCCCGGCAGCGGCAGCGGCGGCTTTACGCTCCTCAGTTCCACGAATAAAAACTATACGTTAGTCGAGCAGGTCGACGGCAGCGCCGCGGGGATTGGCCGAACTTTCGAACTCACACTTCTTACAGGGCCAAACTTCAACGGCGGTGGAAATCCGAATAACGGGATTTTGGAAGGCGCGAGCGCAACCTTTATCATATCGGGCGATTTTACCGGTTTCAGTCAAGAGCAGATCGCCATGGGAACATTTCTGCGATTTCAGAATGTAAATGGGGAGGGCAGTGATGTTGCGAAATCAAGTTGCGATCCAACGCCAAACCCGGAGCCGACGACGATGGTTCTTCTGGGCACCGGCCTGGCTGGACTCGGAGGCGCCGCGCGACGTCGCCAAAAAGCAAATGCGGCTGCAAAGCTCGAAAGCGAGAACAGCACGAATTAACCAAAGCGCGAATTGTCCAAACTCATAAGCCGGAGCTCACAAGCTCCGGCTTTTTTGTTTTCGCGAAATGAATCTCGTTGACAAGCATTGGATGCGGGCATACAAGTGAGACTGAATTCGTTGGGAGTTTTCAATGCGAAATCTGTTGATTGGTTTGCTCTTCGCTCTCGCACCTGCCGCTGAGGCCGCGCCTTTGAAAGTGGTGAATGTTCGCGCGCCCGGCATCAACTGCATCTTCGTAACGACATCGCCTTGCACGATTGGTGTAAGCGATACATCAGCCGATGTGCCGACAAGCGGCGGCGGCACGGGCCGTCTGCAGACGCGAACGTTCAAAGGGCTCGCCGGGTCGCCGGCCGATGGGTTGTTCGCCTACGAATATCGATTGAATTTGATGGACGCAACGAGCGCTACGAACG
>JBKPPE010000392.1:0-5550 GCA_046733375.1 Acidobacteriota bacterium
ATCTTGTCGAGCCGAGCGACGCCGGCCGGACCAAGCAACCACAACGAGTCTTCAGCCACCTCACTGGCGACAAACTTGTAATCGGGCCGTTCGAAAATCGCTGCCCCGGTTGAAAGCGTGGCGCGAAAATCGTTGGCCGCCGGATGCGAAAGAGCCATTAGTCGGCCACCATCGTCGTCGCCAAAGAGAGGCGTGGTGCCATCCGGCCGGGTGATATACATGAGATGATCCAGTAACAAGCCGAGCTTTTGATCAAGCTCAGAAGGAACCGGTTCTTGATTTGCGGAAAGTAGCAGCCGCAGGTGGAGATAGAAATCGGTCGTATAGCGGTGATAGTGACTTGACTGCTCGAAATAGACGCCGTCTGGCTGGACGTGCCGCGGCAACTGTTCGAGCAGAATTTGCAACCCCTTGTTTCGCCACTGTGATGATTCTTTGAATTCAGCCAATAGCGTGCCGAGATAGAAGAGTCCCAACGCCTCGCCGGTCAGATGCGTGTTAGGACTGAAATAAGTCGAAAGGTAAGTTTCCAAATGTCGGGCGTTTACATAAAGGAAGTTGCAGATTCGTAAAAACGTCTGCGGCGTCAGTGCCGGAGAATCTTTGAAGAAGTACAGTGCCCACAGCCATGATATTGATCGAAATGCCACCTCGAGACTGCTGGCCCAATTCACGCCCAGCTTCGGCGGGTTCTGGTCCATCCACGAATTAACATGCGCTGCAAACGTTTCCGCATAGCGCTCGTCGTTGGTTAACCAGTAAGCCTGTCCGAGCGTAATGAAGTACTGGTGCCGGTTCAGCTCCCAGACTATCTTTTTGTCACCGAAAAGATCGGCGTTGAGATAATTCAAGCGGCTCCAGTGAACCAGCGGACCGCTTTTGCCGGCCAAGGGTTCGAGGCGCCAGTCAATCGGATCTCCAAAACTCAGCCGACGAAAACCCAGCAGGTCGAAGTGGTTTGCGCAGATTTGATCGGCTCGCTCAAGAATCTTATCGACTGAGTTCGGCCACCGCTTGCGAAACTCACCAATGGCGCCATTGGGATCATCGAAAGCAGGGAAGAACCTCGGGTCCGTTCGACGGCCGAAGTGATCGCGCCATTCCAACGGCGACTGAAACTTCTCATCCTCGACGGCAAGCAACTCCAACAACTCATCATCAGACAGCAGCTTTGCCCGACGGGACCAACTTCGTCTCTCCGCAAACGCGGCCAGGGCCTGAGAACCGCGCACGCACAATTCATCTAAGCTGGAGCGACGCAGTTTTTCGAGCTTGTTTGTCATCTGGTTAGGAGGTTCGCTTCGGAAACCGCCGCTTCTTGTTGTTTCTTTTGATCTAACTCAGGAAATTCGCTGCCTTGCAGTTTTCGATAAGTGGTCAGCCACAGCTTACGTACTGCTTTCCAAGTGTATTTCAGACACTCTTGACGGCCTTGCTCCACTATTCCTCTTGTCAACAAACCATCAGTGAGCAGTTGCATCGCTCGTTCTGCCATTTGGCGATAATCGCCACACGGCACGATCATACCGGTCTTGCCGTCCGTCACGATATCGGGGATGCCGCCGGCGTCCGTTGTGACTATCGGCAGTCCGCAGGCAAATGCCTCCAACAGTGAAAGCGGCTGGTTATCAATCTCAGAGCCGTTCAGGTAAATATCCGCTGCATCGTACGACTCGGCGATCACGCCTGGATCAATCCGGCCCGCGAAGGTGCTGTTTTGCAAATTGAGTTCTTTGGCGAGTGCCTCCAATGACCGTCTCTGGCTGCCGTCGCCGACAATGTTCAGAGTGGCACCCGAAAAGTTTGCCTGAATGATCGAGAACGCACGCAGAACGCGATCCACTCCGTAGTGAGTCTCCAGGTTGCGGTTGCATAAGAAGACGGGACGCAGCGGCACTCGATCGCGGAAACGAAACTTGGTTGTGTCAATCACATTGTAAATAGCCTGGGCCTTTAGTCCGAACTGATCGAAAACCCGAACCAAATAATGCGACGGTACCACCACCATATCGGCCAGCCGAATAGTCGGAATAGCCGTACGCCGCCAACGCCGCAGGTGATCCTCGGCCTCCCCACTGTGGTAGTTGAGCAGAACTTTCCGCTTGTACATCTTGCCGATCAGAATTGCGGGAGTCGGCGCGAGCACAAACGAAAAATATGATGCCGAGAAGACGTGGATCACGTCATATTTGCGAACCTGCAACAGCAGATTTATTACATAAGCAATCGAAGTTACCACCGTGCGAACGTATTTGATCTTTTGCAGGTAACGTAGCACGCCCGGTAAGCGCGGGTTGATCGGTAGAAATCCGACCTTTAGCGACTGCTCCTCCCGCAAATGTTCCAACAATTGGGCGGCTTGCACTGATTGGCCACCGAGAATGTCGAATGAGGGCGCCACAATTAGCACTCGTAGATCAGACGAGTTTTGTGAACTTTCGGTCATGATTAAGTTCGCCGCAAAAGTCGGTTGTACAGTTCTTCAGTTCGTGCGAGTTGCGTTTCGCAGGAGAACTTTCGTGCGACGAGGCGCTTACCCATCTCACCCATAACTTTTGCTTTTTGCGGCTCGCGCAGCAGTGAGACAAGTCGCGCCGCCATCGTCTCGTCATCTCCTGAGGCTACCAGGTACCCAGTCTCGCCTTCCGCAATTAATTCCGCAGCTCCGCCAACATTGGTTGCTACCACCGGACGTCCGGCGGCCATGTACTCAAGAATAGAGTTCGAAAACCCTTCTGCTTTCGAACTCAACACACAGATGTCGGAAACGTCTAACAATTCCGCGATCCTTTCACAACGCCCTAAAAAATAAGTCGAATCGTGAATGCCCAGTTCGTTTGCCAGCGCTTGCAGTGAAGGCTTCAGTTCGCCCTCCCCTGCCAACAGAAACGCCACCTCAGGCACCGCTTTCGCTACGCGTTGGGCGGCGCGGAGGAACATCGGATAATCCTTCACCTCATGGCGCATGTTTGCAACGATCGAAATGAATCGGCGGTGGTTGGTCGCTTCGGATTGCAAACCGAGAGTCGAGAGTGTCTCACAACGCGAGGCGGCAGGAACTGCCAGCCGCCGAAAATCAAGACCATTATAAATTACCGTCACTTTTTCCGGCGCTATGCCTTCGGCAATGAGCGTGTCTCGCACCGCGTTCGAATTGGCAACGACGTGATGAGCGAGGGAATAAGCTATTCGTTGGACCCGCTTTTGTGCCGTCGTACGCATGCCCGCTGTTTCTCGCATTGAGGCAATGCGGACCGGTAAGCGAGCCAATGTCGCGGCAGTCATGCCAAAGATATTAGTGTAGAAGTCGTGCGTGTGAAGTATGTCGATGCGTGACGATTTCAGCCACCCGACGAAACGTGTTAGTTGGCTGACGGTATTTACGTCGTAGAAACTATTGAGCGGGAAAGACGGAATCTCGCCGAGATCAAGATCGTCTATCGTCGGTCGCAAACTTCCATCCGGACTGAGGCAGGCGAGCTGGACTCTAAACTGGCCGCTCTCTGCGAGCAGCCGGGTTAACTGTAACGCTTGGCGCTCCGAACCACCCTGATTGAAGCTATCGATCAGTTGAACAACAGCAGCTTTCAAACGCGCAATGCTCCGGGGCGAACGTCCGTTGGGTCGAGAGTATATCGTTGCCGATCAGGATACAAACCATCAGACTTGCCCGCATCCATAAACCGGCGCTGCCACAACTCCAGCATAAACAATGACCACAAACCCATCGAGTGATCGCGACGGCCACGCTCGTGCTCGTCCAGCAACACATCGACGTAGGACGAATTGACGTAACCACGTTGCCGCGTACGTGCATCGCTCAGCGTGTCACGGATGCGTGAGCGCAACTGCTGATTGATCCATTCCTGAATCGGCACACCGAATCCCTGCTTGGGCCGATCGAGAATCTCACAAGGCACCAGATCCTTCACTCCTTGCTTCATAATGTGCTTTGTGTCCAGACCCGTCAGCTTTAGAGATGAAGGGATGCGCGTCACGAATTCGATTAGTTTATGGTCCAACAACGGCGCTCTCGCCTCAAGTGAGACGGCCATGCTCATACGATCCACTTTTGTAAGAATGTCGCCGGGAAGGTAGGTCTTACTGTCAAGATAGAGCAGCCGATCGACCGCATCGCCAGTTTTCACTGGTTCGACTAATTCATCAAAGAGCCTGGCGGCGTAGCGACCTGCCCCAAGCTTCTCTGCAAAGCCAGACGTGTAGAGCGATTTCCGGTTCAGATTGGTAAAAACCGAAACGCTATCGAGGTACCGCGCAATCGGATCGAGCGAAACATTGTGCAGGTAGTTGCGACCCCAGGCGGCGTGCGGCAGTCGTTCGCTCAGCGGGCGCATCAGGCCTTCACGCAAAGGCCTCGGCAGGCGTTCAAAACCGCCGCGTTTCCGTTCGATGGCGTAGCGCGTGTAGCCGGCGAACAGCTCGTCGCCGCCGTCGCCGGAAAGCACGACGGTGACGTGATCCCGCGCGAGTTTCGACACCATGTAAGTCGGAATCGCCGAGGAGTCAGCAAACGGTTCGTCGAAATGCCAGGCGAGTTCGTCGACCACGTCGCAGATGTCCGGCGTGACAAAAAACTCGTGATGGTCGGTGCCAAATGTTTTTGCCGTCAGGCGTGCATACTTCAGCTCGTTGTAACTGTCTTCATGAAACCCAATCGAAAAGGTTTTCACTGGTTGACCCATGTGCCGGGCCATCAGTCCAACCACGGTGCTGGAATCGACGCCACCCGAAAGGAAAGCCCCTAACGGCACATCGGAGATCAAACGCAGCCTCACCGACTCGTCGAGCAGCGCTCGCAACTCTTCGAGATAGTCTTCTTCTTTGTGCGACTCGCCAGGTTGGAACTCGAAGTCCCAATACTGTCGCACCGTCACCTGACCGTTCTTAAAGTTCAGGTAATGACCGGGCGGCAACTTGTGAACGTTGCGAAAGATGCTGAGCGGATCGGGGACGTAGCCCAACGTGAAGTACGCATCGAGGGCCTCAGGATTGATCTCACGTGGGACCTCAGGATGTTCGAGGAGTGCTTTCAGTTCGGAACCGAAAACGAATGTCCCATCTGGCGTAATCGTGTAATAGAGCGGTTTTTTCCCGGCGCGATCTCGCGCGATGAAAAGCGTGCGCGCCTTTTCGTCCCAGATCGCAAAGGCAAACATGCCGCGAAGATCTTTTAGACATGCGGGCCCAAACTCTTCATAACCGTGAACGATTGCTTCAGTGTCAGAATGCGTGTGGAATATGTGGCCTCGGGCTTCGAGTCTGGGTTTGATTTCCTGAAAGTTGTAGATCTCGCCATTGAAGACGATCGTAACTGCGCCGTCTTCACCGGACATTGGCTGATTGCCAGTTGCGAGATCGATGATGGCGAGCCGGCGCATTCCCAGCGCCACGCCAGGCTTAACCATCACTCCCTGGTCGTCAGGACCGCGATGCCGAATGATGCGGCACATGCGGTCGAGAATCGCCTGGCGCTCTTCGAGTCGGCGAGCCTCACGGGCCCAAAGATCAATGAAGCCTGCAATTCCACAC
>JBKPPE010000393.1:0-6718 GCA_046733375.1 Acidobacteriota bacterium
GGCAATGTTGATGCCCTCACCCTCTCCCCCTCCCAGAGGGAGAGGGAAATGAAATATATGCTTCTTCTTAGTTGAACACATGTCGTACTGCGTCCGTGTTCCAATCGGAGAGACTCGCGCTGACCACATCGGCGCCAGCGGTGCGCAACGCAGATTCGCTGACAGTGTTAGTGACGGCGAGCGTGCGCATGCCGGCTGCTCGTCCTGCTTCCACTCCGGGCGGCGCATCTTCAACGACCAGACATTCGCTCGCGATCAACGGCAACTTACGATCGTTTCGGCGCTTTGCGTTTAGCAACTCCAGCGCGCGACGGTAGCAATCCGGCGCCGGCTTGTGATTAAGACCGGGTGCGGCGGTCACGACTAGCGTGAAATGCTGAAGCAACTTTGCCGGAGCGAGCACATGTTCGATCTCCGATAGTTCAGCCATGCTGACAATGCCCAAGTCAAATTCCCGTGCGGCCTCTTTCACGAACGTGATGACACCCGGAGCGAACGGTACTTCCGATTCGATGATTGAGCGATGCAGCTCGTGTTCGCGATCGATGATCGCGCGCGTAGTTTCGTCGTCAATTTCCTGACCGGCGCGCGCAAACGCCGCGCGCGTGAACGCCACGTCGTCCATCCCGAGACATTTGAAGTAATCGTCGTCATTCAGTTCGACGTTATGCTTTTGCAGCACTTCGCGATACGCGCGCAGGTGAATGCGCTCGTCGTTGATGATGACTCCGTTAAAGTCGAAGAAGATCGCCTGAATCATTCTTGTCAGAACCACCTGCGGTAGCGGGTGACTGATCTTTTAGGCCGCGATCGTGATGTAGGATCAACCGCCGCTACCGCAGGCGGTTCGCACTTGTTTACGCGCGAAACATGTAAAAGCAATTCATGCAACGCCGGTCGATTTCACTGAAGTTCCACTCGTCTCCAGCAAACGATCATTCTGTTGCGCAAACAAGAGCGGCAGACGCTCGCTTTCGAGCACATCCAGGCGGCGCAGCACTTCCGCCAGCGCGATTTCGTTTTTCAGATTCACCTGGTAGTCGAGATCAGCGCGCAGGCGGTCTTTCGAGCCCTGCCGGTTTTGCGACATCATGATGATCGGCGCCTGCAAACCGGCGATGATGCCCATCACCAGATTCAGCATCTGATAAGGTGCAGCGTCAAATCCCTTCACCAGGATGTAAGAGTTGAAAATAATCCATGCAATGATGATCGCAATAGCAGTGATGATGAACTTCCAACTGCCGCCAAATTCGGCGATGGCATCGGCCGCGCGATCCGCGATCGTCATGCGTTTGTCTTGCTCTTCATTAACGTTGCGCGTAACGCGCTGCTGCAACATTTTGTCTGTGTGACGCAGCCGTTGAAAGACGGCGCTCAACATCTCGAGCGCCACGCCCGGATTGGTGTTGATGAATCGCAGGAAGTTTTCGCGTGACAAAACGGAAAGTTGCGCGTCTTCGATTACCGCAGCATCGGCCGAACGCTGCTTCCCGTCGATAATGGCCATCTCGCCAAAGAAATCGCCTTGCGCCAGCTCCGCGAGAACGATTTCTTTGCCGTCTGCATCGTGCACTGCGATGCGCACGCGTCCACTCTGAATCAAGTACATCGCGTCGCCGAGTTCGCCCGCGCGAAACAGCGAAGTGCCGGCGCCGACCGAGCGATTTTTCAAAAGCGTCAGCAGTTCGTGCGCTGCTTCATCACTCAGCGAACCGAAGAGCGGCACGGAACGAATCGCTTCCAGCGTCAGGCCTTGGGGGGTTGGTGTAGACATAGATAACTCCATTGATTCATTGACTCAGTGACTCATTGATTCAGTGAATCAATCGACTATTTTTCCGTCTTTCATCGTAATGATTCGATCGGCGAAGCTGCCCGCCAATTCGCGGTCGTGCGTCACGAGCAGCACCGTCAAGCGATCGTTCGTCACCATTTCACGCAGCAGCGCGAGCAACTCGCGAGCGCGCGTCGAGTCTAAATTTCCCGTCGGCTCATCTGCAAGCAGCACGCGCGGCCGATTTGCGAGCGCGCGCGCAATCGCGACGCGCTGTTGCTCGCCTCCCGACAACTCTGAAGGACGATGCTCAATGCGATCGGACAAGCCCACACGCTCGAGTAGTTCTGACGCGCGCGTTCGCCGTTCCGCACCGCGCACCCCGCCGAAGGCGAGCGCCAGGCGCACATTCTCTACTGCCGTCATTGTCGGAATCAGATTGAAATTCTGAAAGATCATCCCGACAGAGAACCTTCGATAACGCGCCATCTGTTTTTTCGTGCGCGGACCAAGCGGCTCTGAATCGAATAGCACCTCACCGTTTGTCGGATGATCGAGACCGCCTAGCAAATTCAATAACGTAGACTTTCCCGATCCGGATGTTCCTTGAATCGCAACAAACTCGCCCTCGTCCGCCCTCATGGTGACGCGGGCAAGCGCAACTACTTCATTTGCGCCCATCTGATAGACGCGCGTTACGTCGCGAGTTTCGATTATCGGCGCGTGCGCCGGGTCAGAACCCGGAGGGGTAGCGATAGGATCAAGGCTCAAGTTGAATCTCCGATCCGGTCGCTGCCGCTCGCGGTTCTGACACGGTCGTTTTCCGCTGGCTGCGCAACGCGCCACAACTCGAACTGCTCGTCGTCAAATCCCTTCAACGGAATGGTGAATTGCGTCGCGCTCAATCCGGCGGGGCATTCTTTCAAAAGCTCGCGCACTTCGGGATCAGAATAAACCGCGGTTGAGATTACTACATCACCACCGGTCGATTGTCCCTCCAAACGCGCGGCGAGATTTACAGTCGAGCCAAAGTAATCCAGACGATCGTTGAGCGTAACGGCGATGCACGGGCCCGTGTGCATTCCCGCTTTCAAAGTCAGCGGCAGCATTCCGTCAGGAGGGTTCGCAAGTCGCTCCTGCGCTTCGAGCATCGCGCGGAGAGCGTTTGCCGGCCGCCGAAATACAGCCATGACCGCATCGCCAATTGTCTTCACCAGGGCGCCATCTTGTGCAGCAATCGTCTGCTTCAAAACGTCAAAGTGATTCATCACCCGGCCGAATGCGGTCGCGTCGCCAATTTCACGATAGAGGCGCGTGGAGTTCTTCAAATCAGTGAAGAGCACGGTCAGCGTTCCCACGGAAATCTGTTCACCCGGCCGCAACGCCTCGCGCGCAAAGAGGTCACGGAACATCTGCACCGCAGTTACTTCCGCGGCCGTCGCGGCATCGTCCGACCATTCAGTTCGCTCGAGGATAAAAAGCTGTTCGTCCGAAGTTCCGTTTTCAAGTTGCAAGTGACACGTCTGCGAAATCTCAACCTCGTCGCTCGACCATCCGTCCGCCTGTGCGCGCAAGGACACTCCGCATTGGCCGCGATCGCTGGCGCGCAGATGTTGCCAACCTGGAACACTCATTGTGCGCAACCGATAGCGGCCTTTTTCAAGTTTGATTGACACGGCGCGTTGCGACTCAGCGGGCAGCAACTGTTGCGCAACGATATGCGGAGTTACTTGCGGACCGCCAACACAAAATGTGTCGACTTTCACATGACGAATGGAGGCGTTCGGATGAAACGTGAGTTCGACCGACTGCTCGAAGTTCACGTCGAAGTCAATGTTGCAGCCGCCGCAGTGGACGTTTCGTGAGAGTTCGTCCAGCGAGTCTTTCGTTTCACCGCCGCGACACATCGGACAAATCAAATTCCATTGCAGGTCGAGCATCCCGGCGCGAGTAGCTTGAAAACAGAGTTCCAGCACTTCCCGTCGCGGTTTGTTCCAGCGTCTCGCGAGTTCATATGGCCGAATGCGCGCAAGGGCGAAGTCGTCCGCGTTGGCGATGTGCTCGACAAGCAGCGCCACCAGTTCTCCATCGCAACTGTTCGCGGTGAGTCGCTCACCCAACTCCCTTAGCCGGTCCCCGCCGCCGGGCGTGAATTCAATTTCGGCGGCGCTAACGGCCGCGGCTGGCGCCTCGTGTTTAGCCAGACGATCATATTGGCGGAATGTGCGCGCAAACCGGCGAGCGCTAATGAGGCCAATTTGCAGGGGAATGGCGAGCTGTCCGAGAAAATTATTGGGCGTGGCCCAAACTTCATAAATGAGTTTCGTTCCTTCCGGACCGTTGTGCGTATCCGTCTTTGGAGTTAGGGTCGCGAGCACACGCAACTCGGCAATCGGCCCTTTCGAATAACGCCGCACGACACCGAACCGCTCGGGACGCACCCATTCAAAAGGTTGCTCTTCCCATTCAATCGGAATTCCGAACGTCGTAAGACGCAGACGCCGGCGGATGTTCTCGCGATTGTCGTCAATCGCTTCAACCGATGGGACGCCGGTATCACGATTGAACCGATTTGTGTCAGAAATTAGTGGCCAGAGTTGTTCAGGAGAAGACTTGAGACTGAACTCCCAGCGGTAGTGAAATTCTCGGAAAGGCATGGAAATCAGACGGACACGTCAGTACCATCCGCGTCAGCGGATGCGATAATTACTCAAATTCAGGCAGATCATCCCCTTGACCGTTAATAACATAGTCAATTGCAATTGACATACTCCTTTCATTCCACAAACGCTTTTTACTACCTCGGTCAGCCCAAGGGCTATGTGTCTTGTTCCATCGTCCGTCAGCGCGCAGCCTTCGGGTAGCGTAAGCCTTAAAAGCGTTTAGAGCTCGCTCTGGTTTGATTCCGCCGGTTGAGACGACGACGTGTACGTGATTTGTCCGCACACTGCTGGCGTGCAACAACCACCCTCGATAGTCACAAACCTCACGTACAGCGATTTCTACGCTCTTCCGCTGTGACGCGTCGAGAACCACGGGACCGGATTTTAGCAAGCGTTTGCTAATACATTGTCTGCGAGCGCTGCGTAAAAGGTGAGGTGATTTGTAGCGATTGTGAAAGCGATCGGTCGAGCCACGCTGATCACCATGTAACCAGGTTCCATAGCAGCGGAATGTTATGAGATAACCGAGTGGGATGTCGGTATCATTCCACATGACTCTTTGCCCCATCCGCTTACGCGGATGGTACTGACTTTTTTAACTCACTTTTACCCGCGGCGGACGCGATTAAATCACTTTGTATTCCGAATCCACGTCTTCATCTGAAAATGCCACGCGATAATTCTTGGATTGCACCTGCTTGGTGATCAACAGGTCGTCCTTCGTCTTCAGCAAGTCAGCGCGATTATAAACGGACAATTCGAAATTGTAGCCGTGCGTGATTGCGTCTTTCGGACAGGCTTCGACGCAGAAACCACAGAAGATGCAGCGACCGTAATCGATGTTGTAGACCTTCGCGTAACGCTCATCGACACCGGTGCGCTTTTCCGCCGGACGCGGATCGTCGGCAGCTTCGATGTAGATGCACTCAGACGGGCAGGCCGCAGCGCAAAGAAAGCACGCGACACATTTTTCGCGACCGAGCTCATCAACGTGCAGTAAGTGTTGGCCGCGATACCGTGGCTGCACAGTGATTGGCTCGTCCGGGTATTCGACTGTTTGCTTACGCTTCGGAATGTAAGACAGAGTTACACCCATACCCTGGATGATGGCTTTAGTCGATTCGATGACTTCTGTGATTAAAGACATTGCTTTTTTGGTTTTTGGTCTTTGGACTTTGGACTTTGGACTTTGGCTTTCGTTCTTCGATCTTTGGCGTCCAACCATGCTGCGGTCAAACCACAGATACCAAGCCTCGAACGAAGTACAAAGACCAAAGTCCAAAGACCTAAGACCTAAGACCTAAGATCGCTTTTCTTCAGCTTATTTTACACGAACGGTTCGCGACCCTGTAGCTTGCCAGCGGCCATCGCGCCAGACGAACTCGTCAGTGAAGCTGTACACTTCATTTCCCCCGGTCGTTAGCTGTCTCAGGTAGCCATTCATCGTCGCGCGATCGCCATTGAGATCGACACTCAAATCCTCCAACCCCCATGACTTCACGGCCGTGTCGGGCTGCAACTCATCGATGTACTGTCGTTTGTTGTGTGGTGGATCGCCGCCGCTGTATTCATCAGCCAAAATCTGTTCCAGCGCGGCTTTGTCACCATCGATGTTCGCTTGCGTCCAACGCTTTTCCAGCTCAGTCAGTTGCGTCTGAACGGTGTCTTCGTCGGTTGGCGCTTCAGTCGGCGATGGGGACTCTTCAGATTTGGGCGATGAAGTCTCGGAAGGTTCAGGCGTTGGGACATTAATTACCACGCGATTTGAGTTCTGCGACTTCTTAACGATTTGTGGAATCGCAATGACCGCGACGATTACGATGATGAAGAAAAACAGCACGAGTAGTCCGCCGACAACCCAAGGCCAAACGCGACGCTTTGGCGCGGCCCCAAATGAAGAGACGCCAGGTTCGTATCGCGCGGATTGTGTTGGCGGCAGTTGGGCAGCCGGCGACGGCGAAACGAGCGTGGCATCAGAATCCGGCCGCGTTTCAGAAACGAGTGGCGAACCGTCATCGAGACAAAACGCCAACGAATCGTCTTCAAAAGTTCTCTTGCATGTCGGACAGCGTTTCATGGTTTCCAGAATTAGCAGCAGCGATGAAAATAACCAGGTAGAAAATCATAATGCCGGCATAAATCAAAACAGTGACACTGCCGGTGACGACGCCCACGACCGCCATCGGTTTTCCACCGACGCGTTCCGGCGTTTTCTTGATCTGCGATAGCGCGACCGCGCCCATAATTATCGCAGCAATTCCCGGAATGGGGCCAAGAC
>JBKPPE010000394.1:0-4478 GCA_046733375.1 Acidobacteriota bacterium
ACCAATCGCCCGTCCACTGAACACGTCGGCGCCGACACCATTCAGACGGAAAGGACCAGTTAACGTCGGCGTCGCGCTGTTTGCGTTCCGAATGATGTAGAGTCCGCGGCCGGCAAAACTGTCGGCTGACTGGCCGTTCTCGCCGGTGCCGACGTAAACGATGTTGCTGTCCGTCGGGTCGATGGTGATGGCTCCGATTGCGAGCGTCTCCAATTGAAAATCAAACAACTTGGTCCAATTGGTTCCGCCGTTGATTGACTTGTACAAGCCACCCTGTGCGGCGCCGACGTATACGATGTCGGGATTTGTCGGATGAACAGCAATCGAGATGGTACGTCCACTGACGGGAACGCGGTTCGTGGTGGTTTGGCCAAGCGGAATCGGCGCCGGCCCGAGCGGTACCCAGTCACTCGTATTGACCGCGAGCATAGCCCCGCCCTTGACTCTTCGACGCACGTCAGCCTCTTGTGCGTTCATTTGTCCAATTGCCTTTTCACGCGCGTCAGCCGGCACTTCGCCAGTTCGACCTCGCAACAGATCAATATAATCGGCACGCGCGCGCAGGTAAGCTTCCTTATCGATCTTGCCACTCAGCCCGGGAGGTAAATCCGGATCGTCGTCTGCTTCTGGGTCGTCTGGGTCACTAGCCGCGGATATTAACGAGGGCTTCTTTTGCGGTTTGTCCTGTGGATTACCAGGGAATTCTGCGGCTGTTACGGCACGTGATTCTATGGCGACGCTGACCGCACCGGTCTTGCCTTTTCCCGCCTGTCCTGTGGGCAGGAACAGAAACACAGCGATCAAAGCGAAGAAGACTACAAACAAGAGTTTTCTCATTTTGCTTTCTCCCGGGTCCGATAGATTTTTTGTTTGGGGCGAACCCATGCGGCCGCACGCAGATGGGGTAAAACGGACTGCAATAGTAAGCGCGCGCAGACAATATTCCCGGACACGCACTAAGTCAAGTCTTTTGGGGGCGGCAACAATTCGGTGTCAGCGGAAAAATGAGCAACGTCCGCTGAGCCGTACGGGCAGTGAAAACCAGAGCAGTAAGGCGGAATTCGCAAGGTCCTTAATTGGATTCACGCTCAGCCATTTCCTTCATCAGCTCGTAAAGCTTTCGCGTTGTGTTTGGGTTTCGCACGGTCATGTCTTGAAAGACTTTGCGGCTGGACAGTTTGTTCATAGTGCTTTGCTTTATGTCATTGCGTCGCGCTGACCACAACACTACGCCAGATCGGTAGACGACTTTTTCTATGCCTGGCTTTGGCGCCAGCTCTTTCAGAACACTTTTCGAATCGATCGAGTGGCGCAGAAACATGACGTTGTGCGCCCACTCTTCATCGCCTTTCCAGCTCGCCGGCAAACTCTGAATCAATTTCTTCATTTCAGACAGACTGCGTACCACCACTTTGCATTCCAGTTTGTGTTGCGTCGACAACAATCGCTCAATCGTACTCTCCAATTTTCGCGCGTCGGCTTGTGTGCTGGTGAAAAGCACGTTACCGCTGTTGATGTAGGTCGTGACATCCTCGAACCCCGCCTTGGAGAGATTGGTCTTCAGCGCACTCATGCTGAGATTGTTCTTTCCACCGACGTTCACGCCGCGGAGGAGCGCAACGAATACATTCCGGGACTTGCTTGTTTGTTTAGGCATGGAGGGCGAAAGCGGAGGGTCACTTTGCCTTTTCGTATTCGTTGCGAGCGCTCACGAGTAATGGAGTGTCCGCATCGGCGTCTTTCCAAAGCGAAAAGAAAGTTTGATACGCGTTACGCGCGGCTGATGTGTCGCCTTTCAACATTTGCGCGCGCGCAAGTCCAAGATATGACGGGGCATATAGCGGCGATCGCGGAGCCCAACCGCGATGATTTGTAATGGCTTCGAATTCCGCCGCTGCTTCCGCTCCTTTGTTCAGTTTCAACAGCGCCTGCCCGCGAAAGTATTGCGGCCAGTAGCTGCCGACAATTTGGTAGCGATTTGCGGCTTCGAGCAACTGCACGGCTCGGGCTGCATCACCCTGGTGCGTTGCTAACAACGCATGATTCAGCGGCCAATACACAACATTCAACAAAGTGTCATTCGGAAATTTCTTTGCCAGTTCATCCATCAGCGCCTGCGACTGTGCGCCATCTCCGCAGACCGCAAACGCGCCCGAGATAGCCTGAACCACTCCGGTCACACGCGATATTTGGAATGCTTTGGTCGCCACTGCTTTGACCCGATCACAATTTCCAAACAAGGCTTCAAGTTGTATTTGTGCCGCGAGGACCTGCGCGGCGCCATCGTTCTGCTGATGTGCTATCGCCGCTTCGGCCGCGCGTTCGTTCAAATCTCTCGCTTTCTTTAATTGACCGGAAAACGCTGCGACTTCTGCTTGCCAATTGAGCGCGTTGTATTCGCCGGGCTTACCAGTCCACCAATCAAGCTGTTGTTTCATACCGGCCGCGTCGTTCTGCACGAACGCGATCGCGTGGAGGTTGTTGCGAAAGAAAATTGAATCGAGCTTCTGCTCGAGCGCTTGTTGGTAGACTTGCTTTGCTTCGTCGAACCGATTCAGCTCAATCAGCGCCGTCGCGAGGTTATCGCGTGGCGGCGCCGTGTTCGGATTCAGACGAATCGCCTCGCGCGCTTCTTCCATCGCCTTGGCGAGCGCGCCGGCATCGGCGATGTACAAGTTCGATAACTGGATGTGCGGAATCGGATCGTTTGGATAAGTGCGCTTCCAAAGTTCCAAGGTCTCGATGTATTTTTCGCGCTCGCGCGTTACTAAGCCGTAGTAGCTGACCGCAGTGATGTAGAACTTTTCTCGCTCACTGACACGATCGCGCAACTCAAATGCTTTTTGCGCGGCAGCTGTCGCGAGATCGCGCTGGCCAGTATTCGCATACGCCGTGGCCAATCGCGCATACGCAATCGCAAAATTCTGATCGAGCTCGATGGCGCGCTTGAAAAATGGAATCGCTTCCGAATAACTGCCCTTCAAATGATTATCCAGGCCGATCGAGTAGGCTTTGAATGCCTCGAGTGATGGCGTAGTCGCCTGCTCGATCGGCGCATCGAATTTCTGAATTGAAGATAACGACTCGCCCAGCTTCTCGCGCAGCCGCGTCGCCGCTTCGCCGAGGCGTTTAATTACAAGCTCTTTGCTTTCCGCTTCAACCTGCTCGCGCGCGATTGCGTCGCCGTTTTGCGCATTCACGGCTTCGATCGTGATCAAATAGTGACTACCTACACTGGAAATTGAGCCACTCAGAAATGCTTTCAACCCCTGTCGCAAGCAAATATCACGAGCGAGGTCGCGCGTGATTCTTTCCGCGGGTGATCGGTCGAGAAATCGCAACGCATCTCGCACACGCTGATCGCCGAAGATGTTCAAGAATGGCGATTGGCCGAGCTGCGCCGCCAACGCCTGCTTTAACGTGCCGTCGAAAACCGCGTCCCCCGTATCGTTGACAAAATCCGCGATCAGAATCGTGTCCTTGTCGGTGAGCGGCGCCGCCTTTTTGTAGAACGCGAAATAGCCAACGGCGATTGCCAGCGCAATCACCGCGAGGCCGACACCAATCGCCGCAAGCCGATGGCGGCGCAACTCAACGGCGAAATAACTCGCTGTGAATCCGCGTGTCGGAACGGCGCTGGACATCCTGCCGGCAGACGATAGCGCGGGATTGTCTGAAGGAAAGCGGCCGATCTCGCTAAGCGTGGACGCGACGCCCGTCGTCTGAAACGTTGCGCCCTCGGCCAATTCGCGGCGCAACTCTTTCAACTCGAGAGCGACATCTTTTATCGACTGGTAACGGTCTTCGGGATCTTTTTCCAGACAGCGACGCACAATCTTCTGCAATTCGACCGGAGCTTCAAGATTAAAGTCGGTGACCGGGGGAACCGGCTCGCGAATAATCTTGTTAAGTCGCTCGATCCGATCTTTCCCTTCGAATGCTTTGCGTCCGGTAACTGCCTCGAACAGGATGCAGCCGAATGCAAAGATGTCGGATCGCTGATCGATGGCTGACGTGCGGCCCTGCGCTTGTTCCGGCGACATGTAGCCGGCGGTGCCGAGGACGACACCGACTGTCGAGTGCGAGTCGGATAGTTCCATCGTGTCGAATTCGCGTTCGGCGCTACTAAGCAGAGAGGCGCGCGCGCTTTCAACCAGCTTTGCCAATCCGAAGTCAAGAATCTTGGCCTGGCCATCGCGCGTGATCATGATGTTTTCGGGTTTCAGATCGCGATGGACGATGCCGGCGGCGTGCGCCCTGGCCAATCCTTCCGCAACATGTTGGAACCAACGAAGAATCTTCCGCAGTTCTGGCGGCACATCGGCCAGGCAATGACGCAGCGTCTTGCCGTCGACGTACTCGAGCGCGATGTAGTTCAGTCCGCGCTCTTTCCCGATTTCGTAAATCTGCGCAATGTTTGGATGGTTCAGGGCGGCCGTTGCTTTCGCTTCCTGCACAAAGCGACGCATCCGATCTTC
>JBKPPE010000395.1:0-4429 GCA_046733375.1 Acidobacteriota bacterium
TTTCTCTGGGCGCCCGATCCGAACACGCTGTTCAAAGGCATCAAGACTGTCCGACCCGGCCACTTCGTAAAGGTTTCTGAAGACAAAGTCGCCGAGCATCAATGGTGGGACATCTCATTCGACGAAATTGAAGAAGGCAGAGGTGAGTCGTGGTGGCAGGAGCGCGTACTCGAGACGCTCGATCAGGTGGTCAAACTCGAGATGGTGGCCGACGTGCCCCTGGGATCTTTTCTTTCGGGCGGCGTCGATTCGTCTTCGATCGTCGCGTTGATGAAGCAACACAGCAACGGCCAGCCGGTTGGAACTTACGCGATCGGAATCGAAGCGGATGACTTGCGTTACGACATCATTCCCGACGACGTGCAATGGGCGCGCCGCGTGAATCAGCAACTTGCGACTGACTATCACGAGATCATGCTGGCGCCGGAAGTGGCTGAGCTGCTGCCGAGCCTCGTCTATCACATGGATGAGCCGGCGATCGACATGGCCATCCCGAGTTATCTCGTCAGCCGCGCCGCGCGCGAATCGATGCGCGTGATGCTGAGCGGCATGGGCGGCGATGAAGTCTTTGCCGGTTATCCGCGGCAGATGGCTATGAAGCTGGCCGGCGCCTTCGATCCGGTGCCGCAACTCTTGCGACGGCCCTTGATGAAGACAGTTGCCGCAGTCTTGCCCGGCGGTATGCCCGGAAAACTGACCGCCCCGCTGCGCAACGCGAAAAAGTTTGCGCGCAGCGCCGCGCTCGATTTTCAGGAGCGCTACCTCGGATTCGAAACGTACTTCACCGACGAAATGAAGTCGCGGCTGTACACGGATGAATTGCGAGAATCGACGCGCGGGGTGGATGCTTACACGGCGCACCGTGATTATTTTGCGCGCGCCCAGAACGCGGCACCGCTCAATCAATTGCTTTACGTCGATCTGAAAACGTTCCTCCCGTGCCTCAACTTGATGACGACCGACAAAACTTCAATGGCGGCGAACCTGGAAGTGCGCGTGCCGTTTCTAAACATCGAGATGTTGAAGCTGGCGGCGCGCATGCCGCCTGACTTGAAACTGCGCGGTTTGAAACGCAAGTACATCCTGAAGCGTGCTGCCGAAAACCTCCTGCCGCGCGAAGTTGTCTGGCGAAAGAAGGCCGGCTTCGGCGCGCCGATTCGTTCGTGGTTGCGTGGGCCGCTGCGGCCCATGGTCAATGATTTGTTGTCGGAAGATGCCGTTCGCCGGCGTGGCTTGTTTCAGCCACAGGAAGTGCGACGAATCATTGATGCGAATCTCTCAGGCCGCGAAGACTACAACCTTCAGGTATTTCAACTGCTCAACCTTGAGCTGTGGCATCGGCAGTTCATCGATTAACCCTTTCTTCAACTCTCAGTGTCTCAGTGACTCCTCTGTGCCTCTGTGGTGAATGTCTTCGCGCGATATTTTCACCACAGAGACACAGTGGACTCACAGAGACACAGAGAAAACAACTTCAATTAGGCACGTCCGAAGGCGCAAAGGTCCCAGAGATTCATGTTTCAAAGATAAAACAGAGTATTGCGCCTAAAATCGGCTCGTGTTAAGCTTTTGGCCCATGGCACACAAAAGCGGAGTCAACACGGCCGAACTTGGCAGCGCCATCCGCCGCCGCCGTGAACAGCAAGGCATGAGCTTGCGCGATCTTGCGGACGAGACCGGCGTGTCGGCGTCCACGCTGTCGCGCATTGAAAATGGGACCGGCAAACCCGACGCCGACAACATCGCGCGGCTCGCGGGATGGCTCGATATGCCGATCGAACGCGTCATGCATCACGGACACCGCGCCGCCAACGATCCAAAGCCGGTCGTCTATTATCCGCACGAGTCGACGCCCGAAATTGTCGAAGCCCACCTGCGCGCAGACAAACATCTCACGCCGCAAACGGCCAAGGCGCTCTCTGAACTTTTCCGCGTTGCTTACGCGCAGTTCAGCCAACCTGACGGCAAGCCTACTCGCAAAGCCAAATAGCCGAGAAGAACACCACGCTTGGCAAAGCTCCGCCGGACGGGGCACAATCTCGGAGCTTGAGTCCGGAAACGCGAATTCAATCTACAGACTTTGACTACCGCATGATGCAACGAGCGCTCGAGCTCGCGGCGCGCGGCGTCGGATTAGTGAGCCCGGGTCCGCTGGTCGGTTGCGTGATTGCCAACGAGCGCCAGCAGGTCGTGGGGGAAGGCTTCTACCTTTACGACGAAGTCAAACACGCGGAGACGATCGCGCTCGAACAAGCGCGTGAGGCTGCCCGTGGCGCAACGGCTTACATCTCGCTTGAGCCGCACGCACATCACGGACGGACGGCGCCCTGCACCGACGCGCTCATCAAGGCGGGCGTGACGCGAGTCGTCGCGCCCATCGAAGATCCCAATCCGAAAGTTTCCGGCCGTGGCTTTGCTCATTTGCGCGACGCAGGCATAGAGGTTTGCACGGGCTTACTCGCGGAAGAGGCGACGCAGTTGAACGAAGCCTACATCCATTTCATGCAGACTGGCCGTCCGTTTGTGCATTTGAAGATGGCCGTGTCGTTGGATGGCAAGGTCGCGACCGCCACGGGCGAGTCGCGTTGGATCACAGGCGAAGCCGCGCGTGCGCGGGCGCACGAAATGCGGCACCAGTACGATGCGATTATGGTGGGTGGCCGCACGGTGCGCGTTGACGATCCTCTGTTGACTGACCGCTCCGGAAAACATCGACGGCGGCCGCTGGTGCGCGTCGTCATCGAACAATACTTGCGCACGCCGCCCGAATCACAGCTTGCACAAACGACGGATGCGGCCCCAGTGATCGTCTTCGTCTGTGACGACACTGACGGTAATTCACTCGAGGCGCTGCGTAAGCGTGGCGTGGAAGTCGTGGCGCAGGGTTCGGCCCTCGATCTCGCGAGCGTGCTCGACGATCTCGGCAAGCGTTCGCTTCAGAGCGTGCTGGTGGAAGGCGGACCGTCGCTGGCGGCGTTGCTGCTCGAGAATGGCTTGGTCGACAAAGTCACATTCTTCGTCGCGCCGATGATTATCGGCGGACAGGATGCGCCGACAGCGATTGCCGGCGCCGGCGCGGAAAAGATCACCGAGGCCGTGAGGCTTCAGCGAATCGAAGTCCGTCAATACGGCGAGGATGTTGAAGTGACCGGATATCCACAAAGGCAAGAATGAAGGATGAAGGCGGGAGACTAAAGGATGAAGGATGAAGGCGGAAGGATGAGGAGGGTCGAGCGAGAAACTCGTCAGGACAATGTCGATCCGTCCGGAACAGAATCTCATCCTTCATCCTTCATCCTTCATCCTTCGATTCCGAAGCGTCGTTTCGGTCAAAACTTCCTTGTCGACAAACACGTCGTCGATCGCATAATTGCCTCGGTCAATCCCCAAGCAGATGAAACAATTATTGAGATTGGTCCGGGTCACGGCGCGTTGACGAAGCGGCTGGTGCAGACCGGCGCGCGAATCGTCGCGATTGAGTTCGATCGCGACTTGGCGCCGCAACTGCGCGATGAGTTTCGGGACAATACGAACTTTCACCTGGTCGAAGCAGATGCGTTGGAAGTCGACTTCTCCGAAGTAATTCAACCAGCGCACACTGCCCGTGTCGTGGCAAATCTTCCATACAACGTCGGTACAGCAATTCTGCAAAGATTGATCGAGCAAAGAAGTTGCATCAGCGAGATGACGCTCATGCTTCAGCGCGAGGTCGCCGATCGAGTTACGGCGGCGGCAGATTCGCTCGAACGCGGTTACTTTTCGGTCTTTGTCGAAGCGTATTGCGAAGCGCAAAAGCTCTTCGATGTCTCGCCGCAATCGTTTCGCCCGGTGCCGAAAGTCGTCAGTACAGTTGTGCGCTTGCGCGTGCGCGAAAAGATTGCCGCTGACGTGAAAGACGAAAAGCTTCTGTGGCAGATCGTGAGTGCTGGATTCGCGCATCCCCGCAAGACGATTCTGAACAATCTGCGCGAAGCTCCCCAATCGATTCAGGAACTACTGCGGAAGTGCGGCGGCGCCAACATCGTTCTGTGCGATGCGGCCATCCCGGCGCTCCGTCGCGCGGAAACACTGGCGTTGGAAGAATGGGCGTTGCTCGCGAATGCGATGATTTAGACTTTCCGTTTTCTGGCTTTTACCTTCACACCTTCCTTCGGTCGCAAAGACATCGCCGGATAAGTTTCCACTGGATGATTCGGATCGAGTTCCAGACGAAACTTTCTTCCAATCGTCGCCAACACCAGAATCATTTCCATCATTGCGAATGATGCGCCGATGCAGACGCGTGGACCCGCGCCAAAAGGAAAGTAGGCGTACTTCGGGAGTTGCGCTTCGAACTCGGGAGTCCAGCGTTCGGGTTTGAATCGAAGTGGCTCGGCGAAGAAGCGCGCGTCGCGATGTGTGGCCCATTGAAACATGAACACCTGCGTCC
>JBKPPE010000396.1:0-4574 GCA_046733375.1 Acidobacteriota bacterium
TGTATGACCAGGCGATCGCGTCATATCAGCAAGCCATTACGATCAAGTCCGACTACGCCGAAGCGTACAACAACCTCGGCGACGCTTATCGCCGACAGGAAAAATTTGCGGAAGCGGCGGAGGCTTACAAGCAGGCGGTTCAATTCAAACGAGACTATGTTGAGGCTTACAGCAACCTCGCGTGGATGTACGACAAGACCGGTAAATTGCCCGAAGCGGTCGAAGCATATCGGCAGTCGATCCGTCTGAAGCCTGACGACGCTGAAGCAAACAACAACATGGGTTATGCGCTCGGCAAGTCAAAACGATGGGCTGAGGCGGAGGGTCCGCTCAAACGCGCGATTGAACTGAAGCCCGACTATGCCGAGGCGTACAGCAATCTCGGCTGGGTCTACAACAATCTCGGACGATTGAACGATGCCTTGCCGCCCCTAAAGAAAGCGATTGAGCTCAATCCACAGTTGCCCGAAGCGCATTTCAACATCGGCATCACTTACAGTCGTTTGAAACAAAAAGACGAAGCGCTCGCAGCCTTCAAACGCGCAGTCGAACTGAAACCTGATTGGCCGGCCGCGCACAACAACCTTGGTTTCGCTTATGGCCAGCTCAGCAAGTGGAAAGAAGCGATCGCCGAGCATCAGGAAGCCATCAGATTGAAGCCTGATTACGCCGGCGCCCACTTCAATCTTGGTTTTGCTTACCTGAATTCGGGAAATAAGAAAGCGGCAGAGGAGGAATACAAGATCCTAAAGCCGCTCAGTTTGGGATTGGCGAATCAGCTCTATATCTTCATCTACAAAAAGCAGCCGCCGAAGAATTAATGAGAACAGCTCTCTCTCTTACCGCAGAGTTTGACCACAGATTTGATCGCGAGAGCTCTCCGATTCTTTACCACTGCAACTCAAACTCGTAGGTCGATGCACCGCCTTTTGGATCCTTGATCCGAACGATGGCCGTGAAGTCGTTCTCGCGCGACGGTTGTTGCTCGATAAATATCTCGCCACGCCCGCGTTTGGCCGTTAGCCTGACGGTCACGCGTCGATTCGGTAGTGAATTAAAGAAGTTTGGCTGGCCGTCGTTATACGGAGTGCCGCCGATGGTCTCAACGTCAGCCGACCCGCCGCGAATTCTGATGCGCACGTCGTCGTCGACGCGGCCTCTCCACGTCATGCGCCCGCCCCGGTCTGGGGAACCTGGAAACTGATCACCAGGCCCGCGATTTGACGAAGCATAATTGAGTTCGCCTGAAATATCCGACATCAGGCGTTGCACGTTAGACCACGAGCTGCGCTGGAAGTTATTTCGTTCGACCGACCGCGCGAGATTCGCGAGCACATCAAATGCATCGCGCAGTTCCGAAGGGCTGCGCCTGTCAGCCACCATGCGATCGAAAAGCCGTGCCGCTGCCGCAAACTGCTCCGACAGCATTACGGTCTCGATATCGTTCCGAGCATTGCGCGACGAATTTGAGTAGTTACTGTAGTTTTGGTCTGCAAACTCACCCGCCGTACGTGATAACTGCGCGGCGAGATCACTCAGCCGGTTAGATTGCCCGAACTGGCTGAAAGCGGCATTGGCAAAGAGTAAGACTATTGCGATCGCCAAAAGACGTGCGTTTGTCATTAGGTCCTCCTAAAGTTCCAACCTTGGCCAAGGCGTCAATTGATAATTTTGACTTACAAAATATCCTGCGCTCGCAACGTCACAATCGTCGCGATCACCAACCCGAAGAACATCAGCAGCAGCACAAACGGATCGAGGAGCCAGAAACCCCACGGATGCAGGAAGCTGATGTAGTTGCTCAGGTTCTCCGGCACTTTTTCTGCGCCTTTCACCTCGGGTGCCGGTTTTAGCTTCGGCACTTCAGGCTGATCAGATTGCCGCTGAGCTTTTAGATCCTCAACGTAGTCCTTCATCTTCTTTTCGTAATCCTTCAGATCCTTTTCCGCGTCCTTCTTGTACTGCGCCACGTCGTTGCGGGCCTTTTCGATGTTCTGATCATTGATGTCTTCGTAATGTTTGAAGAGGCCGCGGCCTTTGTTCGCGCCGTCTGGATTCGAACCTTCTTCATCGAGCGTGTCGAGCGTCGAAAACTGTTTCAGCCCATCAAAGGCCCATGTCGCGGGCATGATTGCGCCGACCGCTTTCGCCGTGCCCTGAGGCACACCCACCAGTCCGGAAAAGATTATCTGCGGAATTAGAATCAACGGGATGAGGCTGGTGGCCATCTCGGAAGTTTTGACGACCGCAGAAACAAACAATCCCAGCGAGATACCCACCAGCGACGCGATGATCATCACCACGAATTGCGGCAGCGCCCAACCGGGCAAAGGCATTAAGCCCGTGTAATGAAAAAACTTCACCGTCGCGAACAGCAACGCACACTGCAACGATACGATCAGGGCCAGCACGAACAGTTTCGACCCGACATAGGGAAATAGCCGAAGATTGACCATGCGTTCGCGCGTATACACCGCCCGCTCACGAATGATTTCGCGTGAAGCGATCGAAGTGCCGAACCAGATCGACACCAGTCCCAGCATGAAATAGGGAAAATCGCGCGGCAGCTTTGCTGCGACCACGAGGTAAGTAAGAAATGCGATGATGGGCGCCTGTCCGAACAGAATCAGGAGATTGAATTTGTCTCGGCTAAGGACCTCGAAATAACGACGTGTTAGGGTGGCCCACTGCCGTATTGAATCAGCGGGACTTGTGCGCCGTTGTGGCGGCGCGACCGCGCGACCGTCACGCGGCAGGACACTCAAAGGTTCGATGACGTTGCGACGATATTGATCGGTCGACTGAAACTTGCGCTTCCATTCGTCGGCGACTTGTTCGGCGATCTGTTCGCGTTGCTGCTTGAATTGTTGCTTCTGGGATTTTGGCGCATTGGGCGGCAACGCGGGTATCGCCGCGATTCGTTCGTCGATTGGATCTTCCAGCTTGTCGTAAAGGTCTTTGAAGCTCTCCGCGTTGACGTGCGCAAGCGCTTCTTGCGGCGCCCCATAGAACACAAGTCTGCCGCGCATTAACACGACAATCTTGTCGAACAGTTTCACGTTCTCCATCGCGTGAGTCGTGAGAATCACGGTGCGACCGCTCTCGGCGATTTGCCGAAAGAGCTTCATGATCTTTTCTTCCGTCGCTGGGTCGAGACCTGACGTCGGCTCGTCCAAAAAGATCACGGATGGTTTTGTGATTAACTCTACGGCGATCGAAACGCGTTTGCGCTGTCCACCGGAAAGCTGACTTACCGGAACGTCACGCCGCTCAGACAATCCCGTTACGTCCATCACTTCGTTGATAATTTGATCGATCTCTTTGGTCGAGACGTCACTCGACAAACGCAGACGCGCGACATAGTACAGCGTGCGATAGACGGTTAGCTCCCGGTGGATGATGTCGTCCTGCGGCACATAGCCGATTGATTGCTTCAGCGAATCGAGATGGCGATACAGGTCGAGGTTGTTGATTAGCACGTTGCCGCTCGTCGCGGGCCTCATGCCGTTGAGTGAATCCATCAAGGTAGACTTGCCTGCGCCCGACGGCCCAAGCAGGCCCACAAATTCGTTCGGCTGAATCGTCAGACACACGTCGTCGAGCAACTTGATCGACCCGCCACCGGATCGATTCGCAACAATCTTGACGATGTTGAGGCAATCAATCCGCGTCTTTGAACGGGTGTCATAGACGGCGACACCGTGTTGCGCGTCGGCTTGCAGCACGAACGGCCCGATCTGGATTACATCGGATTGCTTAACTGTCTGCCGCCCACTGATGCGCTGGCCGTTGATATAGACGCCATTGGTCGAGCCGGCATCTTCGACGACCACGTTGCCGTTGTTCCGCGCAAACCGCGCGTGGTGATTCGAAATCTGCAAGCCGTCCAGCCGAACGTCATTGTCGCCCGCGCGACCGACGGAAAGTTGCGCGCGATTGTCGAATGAAACGCGCGCGAGGAGTTGCGACTGGCCCGCGCCCGGAAGTGTTTGCGGTGGCAATGATCCGGAGCTTGAGACAATCGTTTGTCGTCGCGCCATCGCGGCGATCTGGCCGAACTCCGATGGGATCAATTGGGGTGTGGCGGCCACGCCTGGTTGCGCGGCGTGCGCCGGCGCGGGATGCGTGGGATCGCTTAACTTCAACTGCGGCCCACCGGTTCCCAATTGAATCTGATCTTTATCGAACAGACTTGTGGTGCCGGTTATCCGTTTGCCGTTGACGAGTGTGCCGTTGAAGCTCTTCAGATCGACAACGGCGAAGTGATCGTCAACGCGACGTATCTCCGCATGCCGGCGCGAAACGACGGCCGCGGCGGCATCGATGACGACGTCACCTTCCGGATCGCGTCCCAACCGAATCACCTCTTTGTTCAATTCAAAGCGGCGCGGCGGTCCGGATTGAGGGTCGATTAACTCGAGAAAGGCAGGCGAAGCTGCCGGACGAGGAACTGGCGGAGTAGGTTTGGGCGGCGGAGTGTCACGCACTGTGGGCGCGTGATCTACCTCCGTGGCCTGCGCTTCAGGTTTCGCTGGCGAAATTTGCTCAATGCCGGTGATTCGAAGGATCGGGCC
>JBKPPE010000397.1:0-4289 GCA_046733375.1 Acidobacteriota bacterium
TGGTAAATCTGGGTGACACGCGCGTCCTGCGCGTCATTCACGGGCGAGACGCCCGTGCTACTCCGGGGAATTTTTTGAAACCGAATCCGCGCCACGAGCGTAAAACCGCCTGAGCATCCTACGCGTTCGCTAGAATGATCAGTTCAAATCGGCGTTAGGGTACCGACTTTAGTCGGGCTATTAGCTAACTGAAACAAAAGGCCAGCTAAAGCTGGTACTCTCACGCTCGCCAATCAAAAGGAGAGGCCCCTTGGTTAAAAGACTTGTATCGGTCCGCGTCTTTCTTCCTGTTTTCGTTCTCTTAACAACCCTTGCTACCGCCGCCACCGCACAGACGAAACTGCTGCGCTTTCCGGACATTTACGGCGATCGCGTCGCATTCACGTACGCCGGCGACATCTGGACGGCATCCGCGAACGGCGGCACCGCGATTCGTTTGACCGCTCATCCGGGCATGGAAGTGTTCGCGAAGTTTTCGCCCGACGGAAAATGGATTGCTTTCACCGGCCAGTACGATGGCGACGAGCAGGTTTACGTCATTCCTTCGACCGGCGGCGTACCGAGGCAACTCACGTACTATCCGGCAAAAGGCCCGTTCACCCCGCGTTGGGGCTGGGACAATCAGGTGTACGGCTGGACGAAAGACGGCAAGCGGATCGTCTTCAAGTCCCAGCGCGACTCATGGTCACTACCGATCGCGAAACTGTACACCGTTTCAGTCGACGGCGGGCCCGCCGAGGCTTTGCCGATGCCGGAGGCAGGATCGGGCGACTACTCGCCTGATGGCGGTCGTATGGTTTACTCGCCACAGTCGCGTGACTTCCGGCCTGAGAAACGTTACGGCGGCGGCCAGGCGAATCGTCTGTACATTTTCGATCTGAAAAGTTACGAGACAAAGGCCATCACCGAAGGTCCACGCGCGACGCGCGACGCGATGTGGATTGGCGACACGATTTATTACAACTCAGATCGCGACGGCCACTTCAATTTGTACGCCTACGGCGTTGGCAGTGGAAAGACGACCGAGGTCACGCACAGTAAGCAGTGGGATGTTCGTTGGCCCAGCTCCGATCACGGCAGCCGGATCGTTTACGAAATGGATGGCGAGCTGCAAATACTTGACGTTAAGAGCGGCAAAGCTACGCCGATTTCAATCAGCGTTCCGGATGACGGTTTGGCGCGTCGCCCAAGTCGCGTTTCGGCCGCAAACAACATTGAGTCGTACGACCTGAGCCCGAAGGGCGAGCGCGCCTTGTTCTCCGCGCGCGGCGACATCTTCACTGCGCCGATTGAAAAAGGACCAACGCGCAACCTGACGCATTCTTCAGGCGCGCATGACAAATGGCCGAGCTGGTCGCCTGATGGATCGCAGATCGCTTTCATCTCTGACATGACTGGCGAAGAAGAGCTGTACGTCATCCCGCAGGACGGTTCGAAACCGCCCACGCAAATCACGACCGGCGGACAAGCGATGCGTTATCAACCGGAGTGGTCTGCTGACGGTAAGCGTATCGCGTTCAGCGACAAGGACGGCAAGCTGTATGTCGTAACACTTGCTGATAAGAAAGTCACTGAAGTTACCGACGCGCCGCGCGGCCAGATTCGCGACTATGTGTTCTCGCCGAGTGGCAACTATCTCGCGTTCAGTATGTCCGTCAGAGGCAGCGGCTTTGCGTCGCTCTACATCTGGAACGCAGCTGACAACAAATTGAATCGCGTCACCGACGACATGTTTAATGCGGGCAGCCCGGTCTGGGATCCCACCGGCAGTTATCTCTACTTCGCCAGCCAGCGCGAGTTCGCTCCGCAGATTTCGAACATCGAATTCAACTACGCAACCAACCGCGATGTGTATCTTTACGCGATGGCTTTGCGCAAGGACGTAAAGAATCCATTCCCGGCTGAAAGCGTCGAGGTCGCGGTGACCAAGCCGAAGGACGAAAGCGCGCCTGCAGAAAAGAAAGAAGGCGAAGGCGAAAAGCCCGCTGAAGCCAA
This sequence comes from Acidobacteriota bacterium, assembly GCA_046733375.1. GTDB lineage: Bacteria > Acidobacteriota > Blastocatellia > Pyrinomonadales > Pyrinomonadaceae > UBA11740. The sequence continues at coordinate 1,996 of JBKPPE010000397.1, forward strand.
ACCCGCAACACCGCCGCCGCCCAAAGCGATGACGATCGATTTCGACGGTATTTCCGGTCGAGTCGCGCGGGTGCCGATCGGTGCGGACAACTATGGCGGCATTTCGGCGAAGCCCGGCTTTTTGATCTACGTCACTGGGCCGGCTTTCTACTACGGCCGGCAAGGTGATCGTCCGGCGCAACTCAAACTTTTTTCGCTGAAAGATCGCAAAGAGACCACGCTGATCGACGACTTCGGTGGCGGCTATGCTTTGTCACGCGATGGTTCGAAGGTCCTCGCGCGCGGCGCGCAAGGCTTCGGGCTTTACGATGCCACGCCGCAAGGCGACAAGAGCCGTAAGGCCGTTTCCACAGCCGGTCTGGTCGTCGATCGCGTGCCCGCAGAAGAGTGGGCGCAAATTTTCAACGAGGTGTGGCGGCGCTATCGCGACTGGTTTTACGTGCCGAATATGCATGGTTATGACTGGGTAGCACTGCGCGAACAATACAAGCCGCTGCTGCAGTACGTTGGCCATCGATCGGACCTGAACTACGTGATCAGTGAGATGGTTTCCGAACTGACGATTCAGCACGCGTACATCGAAGGCGGCGATTTCCAGATTCCGCCGCGCGCGCGTGTCGGTCTGCCCGGAGCGCGTTTCGAAGTCGATCCCGCGTCGGGCCGTTATCGCATCACGAGAATTCTTGAGGGCGAAAATGAAGAAGACATCTATCGATCGCCACTCAAAGAAATCGGCGTCAACATCAATGTTGGCGACTACGTGCTGGCAGTTGACGGTGAAGAGTTGAAAGGCAACGACGACATCTATCGTCTGCTGCGCAACAAGGCTGACAATCCGGTTTCATTGACGGTCAACAACAAGCCGACGATGGAAGGCTCGCGAACAGTTTCCTACCGGCCAATTACTGACGAGAGCAACTTGATCTACCTCGACTGGATTACGAAGAACCGTAAACGTGTCGAAGAAGCCACGAATGGCCGCGTCGGTTACATTCACATTCCGGACATGGGTGCGAACGGCATTCGCGAATTCATCAAGTGGTACTACCCGCAGATCGACAAGGAAGGGCTGGTTGTCGACGTGCGCGCCAACGGCGGCGGCAATGTTTCGCGCATGCTAATTGAACGGCTGCGACGCAAGCTGCTGGGCGTGAACTACGGGCGGACCGATGACATCGGCAACCCGTACCCAGACGGAGTATTCCTCGGCCCGATGGTGGCCTTGCTCGATCAAAACTCGGCGTCCGACGGCGACATCTTTCCGTGGATGTTCCGCGAAGCAGGCCTCGGGCCGCTGATCGGCAAACGTTCGTGGGGCGGCGTGGTGGGCATCAATAACCGCGGGCCATTAATCGACGGCGGCAACATCTTCGTGCCCGGTTCCGCCCTCGCGAACGCGAAAGGGGAATGGGTGATCGAAGGTTACGGCGTCGATCCCGACATCGATGTTGACAACGATCCGGCCTCAGAGATTGCCGGTAAGGATCCGCAGCTGGAACGCGGCATCGCTGAAGTGATGAATCGTCTGAAGAATTCCGTGAAGCTGCCGGGAAGACCGGCGCCTCCCGTGAAAACGATTCGGTAGCACCAATCCAAAAGCCCTGCGTTCCTCGGCGAAGGCCTCGGCGTTCTCTGCGGTTAATTAGAACTATAACCGCCGAGGACCGCTGAGTAGCACGCAGAGCCCGCAGAGAAACTCGAAAGTCCCCGGCACGGTTTCCCGTTAAGGTTTGATTGTCAGTTTCTCCAGCGACACCATCGCCGGCATCCCTTTGTGCTGGTAGCAGCGTTCGCCCGCCGCGCGCACGCGACGGCGACACGGTGTTCCTTTCCTGGTACGCGCGCCACATACGTAAACGGGTTCGTCAGTGGCAACAGTACTTTGAATGTTGTTTGAGTTCGGCGCGCTCGTAGTGCCATTTGTATGCGCGCCGAAATTCACCGGCACGTCAGGCAACGGCGAATTTGCGGCGCGATGGATGATTAGCGGTGGCGGCGGGGGCCGCAGATATCTTCCAAAGGCGAAGGCTGCCGTGGCGATGGCCGCAACGATAACGAGAGGCTTTGTCACGCTTCGGCCCAGCCGTAACGCGCAATCATGACACCGCGCACCCGCAAGCCAACCGCGCCAGCCTTTGCGTGTCAGCCGTGCGCCACAGTTCGCACAGAAATTTGAGCGACTCATCGTGGGAGCTTCCGGAAAAGCAGGCGGATTATATTTGGAGTGTGCCGGCAAAGCGAAGCGGCGACGGCGCTTTGGATGCCAGGAGCAAGAAGAGGCGTTTATCCAAAGC
>JBKPPE010000398.1:0-5575 GCA_046733375.1 Acidobacteriota bacterium
ACTGTACGGCCACCTCAACGCCGACTCACTAAAAGCCAAGCGCCTCGCAGCCTTGAAGAAATCAGAGCTGCCCAAGAATTCCAGGAATGAAAAGCTTCATCAGATTGGCGTAGTGCGCGAGCTGCCGAGCGCGCTCAATCCTCTTACCGACAGCGCCATCTATTCGGTGAAGGAAGGTGAAGTGCGCGTCGCGACAGTGATCTCTGAAGGCGCGCGAAAACTGCGAGTTCAGTTCAAGGATTTCTCTTTGCCGGCGGCAGCGCGTGTGTTTGTTTACTCCCTCAGCGATCCAAACGTGTATTTCGGTCCGTACGAAGGACGTGGCCCGTGGGGTGATGGAGTTTTCTGGACACCCTCGATGCCGGGTGAGCAGGTGATCATTGAATACACCACGCCGCCGGGAAATACGACCGCGGCACCTTTCAGGATTTCCCAGGTCGCACATATCTATAAAGAGACTATCGCGATCGACGATCCCGCTTCAGATTGTAATGTGGAAGTTACCGATCCATGGGCCAACGTTAAAAAATCAGTAGCGATGCTCGAATTCATCAGCGGCGAGTTTGTCGTCGATTGCACCGGCACGTTGCTGAACGACAGCAATACGAGTCTTGACGCTTATGTACTGACGGCGCATCACTGCATCAGCACGCAAAGCGAAGCGCAATCAACTTTTGCCTATTGGTTTTACGATTCAGGAGAAACACCGCCTAGCGGCACGGCTTCGATTGGTTTTGACCTCGCCGTCACGGGAAGTGAGAGCGATTTCACGCTCCTTCACCGAGGCGGTGTGATTCCCGGGTTGTTCTACTCCGGTTGGAATGCCAGCCCGGTGGGCGCCGCAACGCCGGTCACCGGTATCCATCATCCAAACGGTTCTCACAAACGAATCTCGTTTGGCGCCACTAACTCAGACTGTGCGCCATGGCTACCAGGACCATGCGCCGATTTTAGCGGCGTTACATGGAGCCAGGGAACTGTTGAACCAGGCTCGTCGGGCTCGGGTCTATGGACCGGCACGCCAGACACTGCACAGCTGGTCGGTACTTTGACCGGCGGTGAAATATCATGCGCAACTCCGACGGCGAGCGTCTTCTATGGCCGGTTCAGTGTTGACTATCCGAACGTCTCCGGATTTCTCAACGGGGCGTGCGTCTCAGGCATTAGTCCGACGACCCAAGGTTTTCCTGAAGGCGGCGGATCGAGCTCGATCGCCGTAAACGCTGCCCCCGGATGTGCATGGACTGCCAGCAGCGCGGAATCGTTTGTGACGATCACGTCCGGCAGCACCGGTACTGGACCAGGAACGGTAAATTTTTCCGTTGCGCCAAACATTGATGGCTTGCAGCGAAGAGCATACGTTGTCGTGGGCGCGAAGGTTTTCATAGTGAACCAGGCGGCAGGCGGCATCTGCGCGCCGACCTCGATCGCCATCGCCGAGACAAAGAACGGAGCGCTTTCAACTTCTGACTGTCACGCTGAAGATCATTACATCGACTCGTACAGCTTCAACGGAACAACCGGACAAAAGATCGCGATATCGCTTAATTCTGGCGCGTTCGACACCTATCTGTTCCTGCTGAGATCAGACGGCACGGTCATAGAAGAGAACGACGATTCGACCGGCACTAACTCGCGAATTCCAGTAAGTGGTTATTTCACGCTACCAGCCAACGACACTTATACAATTCTCGCAACGTCTTATGACGAGAACACGACGGGAGCATATTCCCTCACCTTAACGGAACAACAAAAGCAGAAACTGACTGTTGCCTCAAGCAATCCGAGCAGCGGCATCGTTGTTGGTGTTTTCCCAAATGACTTGAACGGCATGAGTACCGGGACGACGCTATTCTCTCGCGTTTATTATCAGAACACGTCAGTTAGCTTAAATGCCGCGGGCACCGCAGGGCCAAACACAACATTCGTTAAGTGGCAGAAAGACGGCGTCGACTTTTCGACGTCGACGTCGATATTTGCGCCGACAGAAGCCGATCACACCATGACCGCAGTGTACGGGCCGGTGCCCACATTCGTGTTGACAGTTTTGTCATCGAATCCCGACAGCGGCGTGCCGATCGCGATTAGTCCGAATGACAACGGCGGGTTCGGAAGTGGATCGACTCCGGTGCAGCGAACGTACAACCGCCTTACGCAGGTTACGCTGACCGCGCCCATCAGCGCCGGCAGCAACAGCTACTTTCAAAAGTGGCAGGACCATGGAAGCGATCTGGCAACCGTCAGGACGATCAATGTCAACATGAATCCCGATCGAACGCTGACAGCAGTTTACTTAACGGTGCCGCCATTGCCGGCACCGAGTCCAACAGCAACGCCGAACGGATCGGGCCAAGCCGTAACATATCAAATCAACCCGACTCACACGGGCTTGCAATTCGACTCAACAATTCCACCACTGGCACAACGGTGGTCGCGCGACCTCGGCAATAGAGTTTCGTATCCCTTGATCGCCGGCGGCAAGGTATTCGTAACTACCGTACTCGGCCTTCACGCGCTCGATGCGAGCACCGGGGCGACCCTGTGGTCAACCGGGGATATTGGCACCAATCCTGCAGCCGCCTATGATGCCGGCCGCGTATTCGTCATTAATCGCAATGGCCTGCTGAGGGCATTCGATTCGTCAACCGGAACTCAGGTCTGGACACGGCAGCTTTCAGGGCAAGCTTTCACTTCAGCTCCGACCGCCGCCGGAGGCACGGTTTACATTACCGGTTACCCTACGCTGTATGCTGTGTCGGAGCAGGACGGCACCATCCGGTGGAGCGTGCCGAACGCCGGAGGCGACAGTAGTTCGCCGGCGGTGTCCTCAAATGGCGTGTACGTTGCATTTTCATGCAACAACACCTGGGGTTTGTCACCGACCAACGGCTCGGTCCTCTGGCATTATTCGACCGACTGCTTCGGTGGTGGTGGGAGAACGCCGGTTCTGTACGCCGGGCGTCTGTACGATCGTGCTGGGGACGATCTGGTTATACACAGCACCGCAGGTGTCCCAGTTGCAACTTTCGCTTCGGTGGAGGCCCCAGCCTTTAATGGGGCGACCGGTTATTTTAAGACCGGGACCACGTTAGAGGCGCGAGACATTATCTCGGGAACATTGAAGTGGTCATTTACCGGCGACGGCACCCTGAGCTCGGCCCCGATCGTAGTTAACGGTCACGTTTACGTTGGCTCGACAAGTGGAAAATTGTACGCGCTCAACGAAAGCACGGGAGCAAACGTCTGGACGGGAAACGTCGGCGCGCCCGTGCTTGCTCCTGACGAGCAAAGTTCGTCAGCGCCGGTGGGACTTGGCGCGGGCGAAGGCTTAATTGTGGTGCCGGCTTCGAATCGATTGGTGGCTTACCAATCGTCGCCTCGCCTGATGACCGACTCAAACAATCAAGTTATCGCTCTCGACTCTGTGACCTTTGTGCGCGATCCGTTTTCGGTGGCGGGTTTGCACAATTTCAGCTCAGATCAACGAACGCGAATTACGATCTTCACTACTAATCTCGGGATAAACCAACCGTCGGGAGATTTGGTTGTAACGGCCAATAATTCTCCGCTCACCGTAGAGGCGGTGGGAACTTTGCCAGCAGCGCCGGATATTTCTTATATCGTGGTCAGGCTCGACCCGATCCTCACCAGCGACGCGAACTTAACTGTCATCTTCCATGGGGTGACGACTAATTCAGGTGTCCTTAAGATCAGTCCCTGACCATGCGCAGTCACCGTAGATGGCCGCGAGCATTCGATTTTGCAGTCTATTGAATCGCGATCGTCGCCGTGTTCGTGCTATTCACACCGCGCAGCGTGATCGAAAGGTTGTAAGTTCCCGCAGGCAATCCATCCAGACGCACCACGATGTAAGATGTACCGCTAAGACTGCCGTTCGGGCCTGCGCTCTCAACCACCAACGGAATCCCATTGGCCTTGACTTGAAGCACTGACAGATCATCTGTTGGACTCAGACTGAGATCAGTAGTCAACAGTATTATGCGTGTGCGCGTGTCGCCCGATGTGTCAAGGTTGTTCGGATTGAAATTCGCAAATGGCGCGCGTGTGTGCGTGATGGAGTCGACCGCCGCCGCGTTATTCGTTCCCTGCTCGGTCAGAATTATGGGCGTAATTGGGCCAGTCCAACCGATGTCTCTGAGCAGTGAGAATGTGAGATCGCGCGGCGGAGCAACGATGTGAAACAGATCACCGGAGATGTTCGGCTCCATCACCTGGTTCGGTGTTAGCGATGTATCCCAATGCGAAACCGACGACCCTTGCTCGACCGGGCTGGGTGCATACATCAAGGGCCGGGCGGAAGAGTCCACTCCGGCGATGGCGGACGCATCAGCGAACAAAGTAGCGTTCACGCTATTACCTAACTGCGCTTTGATCGTGTTGCCGCTCACCTGCGTGATCGAAACAGTTGGAATTGTGATCGTGCTGTCTGCGCCGGTCATGCCAGGCGGCGTAGAGCTCGAAACGTTATCCGCGATTATTACGCCTATCGCCCCAGCATTCTGCGCGTTCTTTGTTTTTGTAACGAACGTGCAACTGCCGCGATCGATCAATGCGATCTTGCCTGTCAGCGAATTGCCGATAGTAGAGCAGCCGTCCACTGGATTCGATTGCGCGACGTTCGCTGTCGTTCCGGCTGATGACAATGCTGGTCCAAAATCCGCCGTGCCCACCTGGTAATTGCCGGTAATCGCGGCTGGACTGTTCACCCGCAAACGCGGCGTACCGGTTAAGACACCCGGCACGTCTGCTAAAACGCGTGGACCACTCCAAACCAGATGACCGGTGTTGATTGCAGAAGCAACGCGCTCGCTGTCGCTGGTCATCTGCGCCCAAGTCTTACCGGTGGCGTTATCGAAAAGATACCGATCAAAAATGGACGGAAAGAACCCGCCCTGCTGACTGCCGGCTTGCTGGCCCGTAGTTGTGCTGGTGAATGTCTGAAAGCCGAGGCCGTGCCCAAATTCATGCAGTAGTACGCTCACGAGATCGACGCCGGTACTGCCGTGATTGTTGTCGAGTCCGTAGTACCAATGAAGATTTTCCAAACAACCGGGCGTGCCCAGACTTACGTTGAAGGTCGCATTCAGCTCGGGTGAAGCACCGTTCCGGTCTGTGCTGGAGACTGCATTGGCCAAAGCATTGCCGTACCAGAAACCCGGAACCGCGCCCGAGAAATCGCGCCAGATGTTGCCTGAGTTTCCGGCGGCACCCAAGGTGCCGGCGTTCGCCGTGCAGCTAAGCGACGCCCAATTGGCGCGAATGACGATCGTGGGACCACTAGTGAGGGTGGCTCCCCAGATGTTCGCCGCACTCTGAAACGCGATTAGCCGCTGTTGGCCTACCGTCGTGCCGCTGTTGCCGCCGATCGGCGCCGCGGCGGTGCTATCGTTAAAGCCAACGCCGGCGGCATCCGCGTTTTGAATCGTAATCGTGGCCTGGGCAAAGGCGGCCGGAAACGCGAACAGAGCGATAGCCGACGCGAGAAGGAGCTTCACGATTTTAGTCGCTGGATGTTTCACTGTAATGGTTGATTTCGCCTTCGTGCTGTCGGCGC
>JBKPPE010000399.1:0-14287 GCA_046733375.1 Acidobacteriota bacterium
GGTCAGAGCTTTCCGCCAAAAAGTCGGCATCAAAGACGATCAGTTCGTGTTGGTCTGTCTGGGTTTTGTCAATCCCAATAAACTGCCGCAACTGCAAATTGACGCGGTGAAACAGTTGTTGGCCGACGGTTATCCGGTCCAACTGATATTCGCCGGCGAGCCAGCGCCCGAACTTTACGGGCTAGTGAATGAAGTTCGAGCCGGTGAATTCCGGGAAAATATCATCTTTACCGGTTACCAGAGTGAAACCGATTATTTCTCAGCCATCGCAACTGCCGATGTAATCATCAATCTGCGAAACCCTTCAATGGGCGAAGCATCGGGAACGTTAATGCACGCGCTCGCGGCCGCAAAACCGACGATTGTGAGCGATGTGAACCAGTATCGTGAGTTTCCGGACAAGGTGTGCTGGAAGTTAGTTCACGACCATAACGAGCACGAACTGCTGGTTGAATATCTGAAGACGTTGCTCGCTGAACCTGCCGTGAGAGCTGCGATTTCGGCAAATGCGGCGGACTACGTCAAGAATGTATTGGCACTCGAAAAAGTGCGCGAGTATTGGATACGCGCGCTGACCCAATGAATGGTTCCGCCGGTTATCAGCGGGCGCCAACTTGTTCCTTCACATTTACACTCGCACGTTGCCGCCTGCCAAGTTTTCGCGTAGTGACGATCGCCGACAGGTTGGCGACCCCCTCCATTGTGACGCCGCTCATCACCTGAAAAAAGAAAACCCCGTCAATCCAGTCGAAACTGACGGCCGCCGGACTATGGGCAGCAACGGCGATCGAATACGCGTCTGGAGCCAGGTAACAGTTCATGGCAAAGGTTATTTCAACGACTTCGCCGCGAACCACCGGACCGACTTCCACCTGTTGAAGCTGTGTATTTGTTCCATAGATGTTGATGCCGTGGCGGTTGCGGATGAGAACACCGCAAACCGGATCGTCGATGTCAGCGTGAAAATGCACACGCATGCGAACTTTAATCGGCGCGCCGCTTTCAACCAGTTGCACTCGTTCGCCGGATGAATTAACCAAATCAACGTGCAGCACCTCAGCAGTACCGTCACCATGGCGAAACGTATAGTTGAGCGGCGCTAAGTTTTCTTCGAACAATTCAACTCCCTGGTCGTTAACGACGCTGTCTGCGGCAATCGCGGTCTCGAAGGCATTTTCACGGGCCATGATAATTTTCTGATAGCGGTTCAGCACGTCCTGCGGGTGGCCGTCATCTTCAATTCGCCCGCCGTGCAACAGGATGGCCCGCGAACACAAGGCGCGTACTGCCGCCGGATCATGGGACACGAACAAGACGGTGACCCCGGCTTCCTGCATCTGTTTTAATCGGCGCGTGCATCGGTGTTGAAAAATCGCGTCGCCTACTGCCAAAGCTTCATCGATGATCAGAATGTCCGGCGCAGCACTGACCGCAATCGAGAAGGCGAGCCGCACGTACATGCCGCTTGAATATGTCTTGACCGGTTGATGGATGAATTCCCCGATTTCGGCGAACCGCTCGATTTCCGGAAACAATGCTTCTGTTTCCCTGCGCGAGAAGCCCAACAAGGACGCGTTCATGAAAATGTTTTCAACGCCCGTAAATTCAGGATTGAAGCCGGCCCCAAGCTCCAACAGCGCCGCGACTCTTCCGTCATACCAGACGTTGCCGTGCGTTGGCTCAAGCGTGCCGGTGATGATTTGCAGCAGCGTTGATTTGCCGCTGCCATTCGGGCCGATGATGCCGGTGGTCGTTCCCTTCCCGATTTCGAAGGAGATGTCTTTGAGAGCCCAAAACTCCTGGTGCCGCTTCAAACGTCCGCGTGTAAGCGATTCCTTCAGACGATCGGCCGGCGTCGCATAGATGCGATACTGCTTGGAAACGTTATCGACACGAAGGGCAATGGCCATGACTAGTCATGTAACGCAAACTGGCAACTTTACGCAAGCGCGTTTCGAACGCTGAAAATAAAAAGCCCGCGCAAAACGTTGGTACGCGGGCTTCCGTTCCGTGAGTTGATTTTACGGATTGATGACGACGCGTGGCGGAGTATCGCCGGGAGTCGGACGACTGGTCGCGGCGCCGACTTTCACGACCACCGGAAGATCGCCGCGATCGACCGTCGACGGCAGCGGGATAATGACATTGTCGAAGCCGGGCTGATCGCTGGGGATATTCCCGGTCGCGGTAATAGAGGTTGTGCCGATAACGACCGTGATACTCGCGGATGCTGTTCCGCGCACGCCGGTGACGTGCACTTCGAGAATGGTCGGCACGGGAGAACCGCCCGGGCTCGGCGGAGTCGTCACGTTGAAGGGCTCAGGGATACAGCCGGACACTGTCGGATCGGTAATATTGCAGATTGATGCGCGCCCGTTCGGACCACTGCTCGACGTGAAAATATCGGGTTGCGCCGACACGAGAGTAATATTGCCGCGAATCACTGTCCCATTGTTATTGATGACGAGCGGATACGTCCCAGGCGTAAGTCCAATCGGCACGACGAATGAGATCGCCGTCGGGTTAACTGAATAAAGGCCGCACGCCGCGCCCCGAATTGAAACTGAAACACCTTTTAACTCGACTGGGAGCGGCGGCCCGAATTGAGATTCGGAAGCATTCGTCGTCGTGGCGGATGATGGCGCAAGCGGCACAGTCGCGTTAATCACAGAGAGCTCTCCAGCTGCTAATCCAGTAGCCACCAGGGGACCGCTCGGGGAACCAGCCGGTGTCGGACTAGGCGAAGGCGTCGGGCTCCCGGTTGGGGTTGGTGATGCCGGAGCTACCGGAATTAAACTTGCGCCGGTAAACAAAGAGATCGTTCCGGTAGACTCGGCGGTGTTTGGCGGCGACAGGTTGTAGAAGACTTCTGCGCCAAAATCCGTATTGCCACCGCCTAATTCTGCTCCGCCCATCGAAAACACGATCCGGCGTCGAGAATTACTCGGCAACGAATTTACCGGCGCCAAAACATTGGTGCCGGTGATGTCTGTGATCCGGGTGAATGGGCCGGTACTCATCGATGGGAACGTCAAGGGCACCGCGAAAACTTGCGAAACCTCTACGGGATTGAGTCCGGTGTTGTCACCGGCGGCAAGGATAGTTCCGTCGCTCTTTATGTTAAGCGCCGAAGTAAATATGACCGTTCCCGGGGTTGTCCCGGTGTAATCGGTGAATGTCGGGTAGTGTGTGACGTCACCGGGAGTGGCAGTCGGACGGGGACCAACCTGCGCGAATGCGTCACTCGCCGAATCGTAGACAAAAGTCACCAGAAATCCGTTCGTTGCTGAGTTCGCTTTCGGATCAGTCGCGATCGATTCAAGTGCGACATATCTGCCGTCGCGGCTGATGCGTCTGCCAAACACGAAATTGTTTGCCGGTTTCAAAATGGTTCCAGAAGTTGAATCGACTGGATCCTTAGTGCGGGTCACCTGCTTGAGTCCGCTCGCCGCTGCGCCATTGAACGACGTTATGAAAACTTCCGAGTTCAGATCAGCATTATTCGGACTAGCCGTGGGAGTCAGATCCGCATTCGAATAAAACGCAATTGTGTATAGTCCGTTACCGCCGCCGATTGTCGGATAGTCGTTGAATGTAGCAGGCAGAAACGGGTTCGTTGAAGTTTTTGTGTTCGTAATCTGCGTGGGTAAGCCGGTACTGCGGTTGTAGGCAAAAATTTCCGGATTCGGCGCCGGCGCTCCCGTATCAACGTTGCCGCCGGGCACAAGATCACGCGTTGAACTAAATGCGATGATCTGCCCATCGTCGCTAATAGTCGCATCGCGATTGTCATCAGCAACGAATGGGGTCTGCGTGTTACTGCCCGCAGTGGGCGCACGGCTCGCCGCCGTCCTTGTAATCCGCGCGAATGTGCCGCCGCTCAAATCCTGAAAGGGAATGTCTGCTCCCTGAGACAGATCGGCAACTTCAGGAACGGTGAACTGATACGTCCAGAGTTCCATGTTCGCGTCCTGAGTAAGCGTGCGTCCACCGTCGTCGGCAATGGGACCGGGATCAGTTCCGTCGAAATTCTTCGGGTTAGGCGCATTCGAGCTAAACACAACCGTGTACGTGCGTGAACCACCCGATAGCGCCGGCTCGGCGCTAATCATTGGCCGCTTGTTCTCAATGTCAATCTTAATGCTGCTAAACGCTACCGGCGTAGGCGTCGGACTTGCGGTCGGTGTCGGGCTCGCTGACGGCGAGACGCTTGGCGACGGACTTGGACTCGGACTCGGGCTCGGACTTGGCGACGCCGTTGGACTTGGCGACGGATTCAGAACGGGCTTTGTGTCGGTAAGCTGGAAAACTCTGCGTTGCGCGTAATCGTAGAGAAAAATCTCGGTGTTGCCGTCCGTGTTTGTCGGGCTCTTCGTGCTTGTCGTTTGTCCTGGCTTGAGAGTAGCCGCATCAGCGGTCGCTTCGAACACAACGAACCGTCCGTTGGCCGAAATGTCGGTCGCAAACGAATCGCGCGAGGCCTTCGTCACCTGCGCCAGAAACGCATCGGGAGTTGAACTGGAGGTGCTTTGCGCCGAACCGAGTGCGCCCGCAAGCAACATGCACGCGGCTGCGGCACACAAAAACGCGAATATGAGTCTAAACATTAAGACACCAGTAAATAATCTGTTTGCTCACCGGGGATTGAGCCAAAATATAGAAACCGCAATGCTTTTTGGCGCGGTTAGAGTCCGACATTGTAATGGTTAGGCCACGGCATCGCAAGCAGGCCTTCGAGACGCTTCCGATGGCCGTTTGACGCGAAAATGCCGGCGTCGGTTGCCGTTTAGCGAAATCCCTGACCAATCTTCTCTGTGCCGAACGTGCCGATTCCGTTGAGCCTGAACGCGAAGACCATGCGGTGCTCATCACGCAGCCCGACATTGAACGTGTAGTACTGGCCTGTGATGGCGCAGCACCTCCAGGTGTAGCCGAGCGTCGCTGTCGAACTAATCAGTGCGCGATTGCCGGAGAACGGATGTTTCTGAAAATCGAAAAACATCGACATGCCGCCGAACAGCCCGTGTTCACGATTGCCAAGAAAAATTGAAGGACTCCACTGCGATCCACGCAAAGTGCCGGGCTCCTGGCCGAGCGGATTCGCGTATTGGCGCAAGGCCGGCACCAGCTCAACCGCGCGCGTGTAGTAAAAAGTCGCAAACGCTTCAACCAAATTTGCGCGGGTGTAGCCCGCCGTCGCCGCCATGGCACGGAGGCCGCCGCCGCGCGTGTCGATGTCTCCACGAAAATCGGCAAACAGATGCTGCGTCGGTCGATAGCGAACATCGACGTTCAGCGGCGAGAATCGTCGCGGTACCGCGCCATACGTGAACGCAGAGAACGTGTCGATGGGATAAAACTGATTGCGCTGCCCGGGAATCAACGCTCCGCCAAAGTAAGGATCGAAGAAGTACTTGCCGCGAATCGTGATTGTCAGCGCTTCATAAGGCTGCGTCGCGAGCGAATCTCTGGCGCGTGTCAACCGCGCGGCTTTCGGACCAACGCTTTCAGTTGAGCGCCGGGTAAAGAAACGATTTGTCAGGCCGTACTCGATTTCGTTCGTGTCGGCGATCGCGTCGACATAATCGAAGCGGATGATCCGATCGAAATTGTCGATGCCGGCAATACGACGATAAATGATGTACGGTTCGATCACATGACGAAATCGAACTGAACCATCACTATGACGAAAATTGCGCGCCAGAGCCGGCGGCCGCAAATCCAGTTCGAACTCTCCGTAGCCGCGCACGATGTCATGCGATGACACCAGCTTGGTAACAGCGTCGATCGAATTCGAGTAGTACGTCGCCCGCAGACCTCCCGTTGCCGTCAGCGACCAGCCGGCAAAACTTAATGGCATCGAAACCACCGGATGAAAATCGAAGCGCTGAACGATCGACGGCGTGAAAATCGGATCGCGCCCGGCTTCCAGCCTAAACAGTGCGAGGTCGGGCGCCGTCTCTTTGCGGCTGACACCTTCGACGCCGCTTTCCCATGACAGATAAACCGGAAGCTTCTTCAACCAACGCACAATCGACGGACGTCGATCCAACGTGACACTCGGTAACTCACGAATACGAATCTGAGAATTCTGCAGCGAGGTCGCTTGCGAATTCATTCGGAAGTTGAAGCTGTAGGCTTTATAACTCTTGTTGATAAAGACCTGCGAACGCTCTTCCGGCGAAATTGCCTGCTGGATTGAATCGGAAAAAACCTGCCGGAAGGCCAGGTTGGAAGTGATGTTGACGTCCGCTGCCGCCAGGAAGCCGTTCGGAAAGTAGTGCACTGAGTCGATGTAGAAGCTTGAGCCGCCTTGATCCGGATGCTGCGCGTCGGCTTTGTGACCAAGCACTCGATCCTTCACGATGAAGAAGCCCAGATTAAAAAATGATCGCGAGTTCGCGCGCGTACGCAAGTCACCGCCGATCCCATACCCTCGCTTCGAATACAAATCGCCGCGCAACGTGAAGTCCGCAGAACGGCCGAGCGTTAGGTAATAAGCTTCTGAGAGGCGAAAGCCTTTTTCGCCCGACGAACTGAAGGTCGGCGTGAGAAAGCCGGAGGCGCGATCCCGATGTTTTAGCGAAATCGACGCATAGGGCGTGTACAGAATCGGCATGTGCTTGACGCGAAACGAAGCGGAATGAATGCGGACGCGATCGCCGGTTTTGATCGTCGCTTTCTTGGCCCGAAAACTCCACTTCGGCACCTCTTCTTCGCACGCGGTGATCTCGCCGTTATAGACCACAATCGTGGTCAGATTAATTCGCTCGATGCGATCGGCCGTGAAATACATCCGCGTGCCGTCCTGCGTCTGGTTGGTGTACCCCGTTGAGTTTACGAAGAAACCGGTCTTGGTGCGGTAGTTCCATTCGGCATGACTACCCGTAATGCGTTGCTGATCGCCTTGATCGAAGACCACATTGCCATCGGCGATGACCATGTTTGTGGCGTCATAGATCGTGACTTTGTCAGCCTGCAAACGATACGTGCCGATGCGCGCGTCAACGTTTCCTTCGCACACCGAAATGCGCGCTTCCTTCGGACCTGAGAACGTTTCCTTGTTACATCCCACGCTCAGCGTATCCGAGGATGTTGCGGCGGGCTGCGCACTCGTCGGCGGTCGGATCGGCTGATCCTGGTGCAGCGGATTTACGTTTGGAATGTCGGTGATTGGGTTTTCGACTTTACGATCGACAGGATTTGTCTGCTGCGCCTGCGCGGCGGTGAACGCGATGAGAACGTAGAGTAAGATCAAAAACGCACGCGGTGTGGTGAACATGTTTGGGGCCGCGCGCACGTTGAGCTTCCCGATCCTCCGCCTCGTTATAGTCAATCGCGCCTCCTGCGAAGAGAGGATTGCCGCAGCAGGCGCGTTTTCACTAAGCAAGCGCGCCGATGCTAACATGCGCGCGCGATACGGAACAAGCGAGTTGTTGGGAGTTAAGAGCAGTCATTTTCCATTTTGTCGTTTGACACTTTTCATTTGGTCAACTGCTTGAATGTTGGTTTGTTGATGCCGTGTTGATTTGTTTCGGCCACTCGTCAGATGAAGCGGCAGGCGCCCGCAAATGGATAAATGAAAATGGAAAATGAAAAATGGAAAATGGATTCCCTTCGTCTGATGATCGTCGCCGGCGAAGCATCCGGTGACGCGCATGGCGCAAGTCTCGTCAACGCCCTTCGTGAAGTTGCCCCGCAAACCAGGGTCGACGCTTTTGGCGCCACCGGTGCACGCATGCGCGCAGCGGGCGTCGAATCAATCGTGGACACGGACAAGTTGTCCATTATGGGATTGTGGGAGATCGGAACGGCGCTCCCGAAGTTTCTCGCGGCGTACAAGACACTCAAGCAAGCAGTGGGCGCGCGAAATCCCGATGCGGTAATCCTTATCGATTGGCCTGAGTTTAACTTGCGACTGGCAAGATGGCTGCGCCGGCGCGGAACGCGTGTCATCTATTACATCAGTCCTCAGTTATGGGCCTGGCGTTCGTATCGCGCGCGAAGTATTCGGCGCGACGTCGATTTGCTTCTGTCAATTCTTCCTTTCGAAAGACATTGGTACGCCGCACGTGGGATTACTCACGTCGAATACGTCGGTCATCCGCTCGCCGGTAACGTTGCCGCAGCTTTCGATCGTGCGGAATTTTGTAGGCGTCATGATCTCGACGCAGCGCGGCCAATTATCAGCCTCCTGCCTGGCAGTCGTCACAAAGAACTCGTGCGCATCCTGCCGCCGATGCTCGATGCCGCGAACACAATTTCAAAACAACGCGATGACGTTCAATTCGTGGTCGTGGTCGCGCCGAATCGCGATCCGAAAGTGGCTGAGGAAATCATTGCGGCTCGCAATTCGCAGCTCGCCAGTGTCCGTTTGATTTATCACGAAACCCGCGAGGCGCTCGCTGCGTCAGATGCGGCCGCGATTGCGAGCGGCACCGCGACTTTGGAAGCGGCGCTGCTCGGCACGCCGATGGTAATCGTGTACAAAGAATCGCCAATCAACTGGCATGTGCTTGGCAGTCTGATCAATGTCGAACATTACGGGCTGGTGAATCTGATCGGAGGTAGGCGTGTGGTTAAGGAAGTAATGCAGTACGAATTGGACGGCGCACGGCTTGCTCGTGAGTTGACTGAGCTGCTACATACTGATCGTAATCGCCAAGTTCGTCGCGACCTGACCGAGGTTGTCGAGAAACTAGGCCCGGGTGGCGCATCCAGAGTCGCGGCGGAAAAGATCTTGCAATTCATATCCTGAAAATTAGGAGCTGGTTGTGATCCCCCGAAAAAAGACAGTTGCCATCATTGTTTTGGCGCTCGTTGGCCTGGTTGCCGGCGGCATTACTTTCACCGTTGGCTGGCGGCCTTTGATTGGCGCGAAGAAACGGCGGTTGACGGATCGGAAATTTGAGTCGACACCGCAACGGCTGGCGCGAGGCAAGTATTTAGTTGAGGGCGTGCTGGGATGTTTCGGCTGTCATACCGATGCTGACTGGTCAAAACCTGGAGCACCGCCGGCTTCCGGACGTGAGGGTTCTGGCCATGTTTTCTCGGATCAGGACCTGCCATGGCTCGTAGCGCCAAACATAACATCAGACAAGGAGACCGGCGCCGGCAGCTGGAGCGATGACATGCTGGCGCGCGCGATTCGCGAAGGCATCGGGCATGATGGCAGAGCGTTGTTTCCGATGATGCCGTATCCGCAGTACCGCCAGATGTCTGACGAAGATTTAGCATCTGTAATCGTTTATCTGCGCACAACTCCCGCGGTAAAAAACCAACTTGCGGTAACGAAACTTCCTTTCCCGCTCAATTTTTTTATACAGAATGTGCCGCAGCCGATCGATGCGTCGGTACCGGCTGCGGAGAGTTCTACACCGGCGGCGCGCGGCGCTTATCTCGCGCACCTGGGCGCCTGCAGCGACTGTCATACGCCACAGGAAAAGGGTGAACCGCTGCCAGGGATGGAATTCGCTGGCGGCTTTCTGTTGCACGAACCACAAGGCGACGTCGTTTCTGCGAACATCACGCCATCTGCTTCCGGCATCAGTTACTACAACGAAGCAACATTCGTTCAGGCGATGCACACTGGCAAAATCGGCGCGCGGCAGCTGCGTTCATCGATGCCGTGGTACTTTTACGGCAAGATGACGGACGAAGACTTGAAGGCTGTGTTCGCGTTTTTGCAAACGCTGAAGCCAGTAGACCATCGCGTCGATAACCTCGAACCTCCAAGCTATTGTCGCCTGTGCCGGCAGCGGCATGGATTTGGTGATCGGAACTGACAGGTGTGCAAGTGAACTCATTCCGGTCACAAAACAGTCACATTGCGTGTTGTCGCTGAAGGTTTGAGTAGATAGAATCGCCTTTGCTCAACGAACCCCACCACAGAGCAAGCAAGGCCCCGAAATAAAATAGAGGAGAGATTTAGTTCCCCTTGAGTGCGACAAGACTATTCCCCTGCTTGCTGGTTCTCGGCTTTGCGGTGTCGCTGACCGCAACCATCGCCGCCCAGACAAACAATACAGACGATCGTCCACGTTACTCCGTCAAGAAAACCGTCGCAGTTACGCCGAAGGTTCGCGAAGCCGCGCCTGCAACTGAGTCCGCCACGACGACTTCGGCGAAAGCGCCCAGCGCTCTAGCGTTGGAAACTCAGTTTCACGACCAATTACTGACGGCGCTTGAGTCTCACGTCGGAGCTTCATATCACTTCAATCGCACTGGACCTGACACCTTCGATTGTTCAGGACTGGTGTGGCGAGCGTTCCAGGACATCGGGATTGTTTTCCAGCGCGGACCGGCGCGGTCATACTGGGCGACGTTTGAGGCGCCCGCGAAAGGCGACGAGTTCAAGTTCGGAAATATGGTTTTCTTCAGCGGACTTGCGCACGTCGGCATCGTGGTTGACGAGAAAGGTTTTTATCACTCAGCTCGTCACGGTGGCGTGATGTATTCGCCGTTCAATGATTACTGGCTCTCGCGGATTGATGGATTCCGACGCGTGCCTTTGAACGGGCTGCAAATGCCTACGCCGGAAAGACGTCTGGTGAAACCGACGGCAATAGTCCCGATTGCCGATGATTTGATTCCGCGCTAGCGCGAATCTTATCTAAAAGAGAAAACGCCGCCGCGAGTAATCGCGGCGGCTTTGTTTTGAGAAGTGGCACAGATTTCAATCTGTGAATCCTTATTCGCAGACGGCCTCACCGACTAAAGTCGGTGCCACTAGCTCTTAAACACAAACCCGGGGTGACGATCCTTATCCTTCTTTTCCCACACGGCGACGATCTTATCGACGGCAATGTAGCACGTCTCTCCTTCATGGTCCTTCAGTTGCAAAACGCCGCCACTAACGCTGATGCATTCGCCGCGCAAACTCGCCGCGCCGGAACAAACGACATCAATTTCCTTGCCGACTAATCTCGAAAGAAGTTGTTCCATGTCAGCTAATCGTCTCCATTGCGAAACGTAATCTGCACCAGTGGCAGAACGGTATTGTCATTCTGCTGACTGCGTTCAAACGCCAGCAAATCATAGTAAGCGCAACGCTCGCGCGCGGGAAATTCGCGACACGTCAGCGGCCGCGCGTTGTAAATCGTGCAACGTCGCGTTTTCGGATCGAGGAACTTGCACGCTTCGCCGAAAATCGGATCTTTTTTGCGACGCAGAATCTGCTCGCCTTGCCAGGTTGTCGTGAAGCGCTTTTCTGCGGTGGCATAGTCAACCGCGAAATGGCGCGCCAGACGTTTGATGTCACGCGGCGTCACCTGAACCCGCTCGTAAATTGCGCAGCAGTACGCCGGGCAACTCGAACAATTATAGTAACTTCGTTTTGTTGTTTTCAGAGGGATCCGCATGTTCTTTTGTAGAACAGGCTGCCAGCCTGTTCATTTCAATCACGGGACAGCCTGGCAGGCTGTCCTACTATCTATCGACGCTTAGACTTCTTGTATTCCTTCAAGAGTAACTCCATGAACTCTTCACGCCGCTCGTACAAGCGCCGCGGCGGCCGCGGTTTGTGTTTCGCCAAAGCATACGCCGTGAGTATCGGAAGCGCGACCGTTGAATCCAAATAGCACACGACTGCATCTGGTAAGCGATCCGGATCGACTTTGCCCCACGAAACAGCTTCGCCGGGTGTCGCTCCGGACAGTCCACCGGTGTCCGGGCGCGCATCGGTCACTTGCAGAAAGTAATCATGCCCGCGCTCGTCAATGCCAAGCACTTCCTGAATCTGCGGCTCAGTCTGCAGCGCAAAGTTCTTCGGCGAACCGCCGCCGAGAATCAAAATCGCTGAACGTCCCTTGCTCGGCTTGCGCGTCTTCGACTCACCCTTTAATCGTGCACCGCGCGCGCTCGCGCTCGCCAGATGCGCGTCCTCTCCACTCCGGGTGTTGCCATCGCGAATTAAGCCTCGCTTGGCCGCCAGCACAATCGCGGCCGTTTCATTCACGTCCAGCGAAGGATCGAACGCGAGTTTGTTTCCTTGTAACGCCTTGGCGGCGACGTTCATGCCGATCGAAGAATCGCCCGGTGAGGAGGTGTAAAGCGGCACTGCGTATTCGTGCGCCGCGGCGAGCATCGACTTGTCCTTGATTCCGAGTTTGCGCTCGCGCTCACGCACATAACGTCCGGCGCGAAAGTGAAACTCGGCCGTCGACATTGGCTTCTGAAACTCAGGCGCCTCGATTATCCGGCGAAAAAATGCGTCGGTATCCAACAAAACTGAGTAATCAAAGAAGATGTCGTAGATCCTGACGACTTCTTCATCGCGCAAAACGATGTCGGAAGTTTGCGCGTTGCCCTGATGCATCGCCAGGCCCAGCCCGAAGTGTGTGTCGTGGTAAAAATTTGCGCCCGTTGAAATGATCCAATCGATGAAGCCGGCTTGAATCAGCGGAATCAATGCCGACATGCCAAGTCCCGCCGGCGTGAGCGCCCCTGTCAGCGTGACGCCGATGGTTACATCAGGCTCGAGCATCTTTTCGCTGAAGAGCTGACATGCTTCGCGCAGACGCGCAGCGTTGTAAGCGACGAACGTGTTGTCGACGAGATCGACCAGATTCGTCGTCGCGTCGATCGGCTGCGGATCGATTCGTCGCCCGCGCAGAAATTTACTTTGCTTCTTTGCCAAGGGTTTGATTAGCTAGTGATTGAACCGCGAAGAACGATAGTCGGCGAGTCACGATGTGTTGTCAACGGCGAAATGCGATCATTTGTCGTGCGACGTTGTTGTGACGTCAACCGTTCGCAGCGATAGACGGCTCAGACAGACGCTTCACCTTTAAACGGCCGATCCGTTTCTCGTCAGCTTCGAGCACTTCAACTTCGAGTCCCCGAAATGTTAACTGTTCGCCGGGACGAGGCAGGCTTCCCTTCTCGGCAATGACGAGACCGGCAATGGTTGTGAAATCATCGGCTTCGATTTCCATGTCGAACAGCCGCTCGATTTTCCCAATCTCGGTGCTGCCCAGAACTTCGTAAGCGCCATCCGCAGCGGCGACGATTTCCTGCGACTCGTCTCCGCCGATGTCTTCGTCTTCGATTTCACCGACGATTTCTTCCAGGATGTCTTCGACCGTCACGAGACCCGCGACGCCGCCGTATTCGTCGATGACGATCGACATATAGGCGCGCGCTTTCTGCATTTCCTGCAACTGCTTTGCGACCGGTTTGGTTTCCGGCACGAAATAAACCGCGCGGATGAACGGTGTAATTGGCGCATCGGCTTTGCCAAGCGACAGCGAGGGTAAGAGATCGCGCACGTAAACGATGCCGTAAATGTTGTCGATCTGATCGCGATAGACCGGCAGGCGTGAGTGCCGCGATTCGATCATTACGTCGCGCGCCTGGCGCACCGTCGCGGTGTTCGGCAGCGCGACAATTTCGGTACGCGGTGTCATTACTTCCCCGACGCGCGTGTCACCGAACTCGATCGCGGATTGAATTAGCTCGCGCTCTTCTTCTTCGATGATCCCCTCGGCTTCACCTACGTCGATTAACGCTTCGATGTCGTCACCGGCGTCTTCTTCTTCCTCTTCATCGATCGCTTCGTCGTCTTCTTCTTCACGCATGCGATCGAATTGGCGATGCCACGGTTCAGCAGCGAATGCGAGTACGCGATAGAACGGCCGCACAATTGGCAGGAGCCGCAGCAATTTACCTTCCGGGTTTCGCAGCGAGAGTAAGCGCGGAATGAACTGACGAAACACTCCCGCAAGCAGCAGACATCCGAGCAGCGCGACAATCAAGGCACCCGCGCCCGACGACAACCAGTGCAATGAAACGAAAGTAACGAGAACCGTAAATGCGACGAGCAGAATTTGAATGGCCGCCGACAGTGTCAGGCTAAAGCGCGCGCGGTTTTCGAGAATCTCTTTCAACAGCGGCGTGTAGCGCGCGTTGGGATGCTCTTCAGCTTCGGCCGCGAGTCGTCGCAATCCGATGTCGCTCAACTGGCTGAAGGCCATGTCGACGGTCGCTAGAAATGTCAGCGCCAGCAGCAGGAGAAGACTGACGGCCAGTGCAATTTCCATAGAGGCTAGTAAATGGTAAATGGTAAATCGTGAATAGACAAAAGAGTGGCACAGACTTCAGTCTGTGAATGCCACGCCGGCGCCGAGACACAGACTAAAGTCTGTGCCACTAGCTAAATTCCCAGCTTTCGGCGCAGTTTCAGCTCCAAACGGTTCATTTCGCCTTGGTCAGTTTCGTGATCGTAC
This sequence comes from Acidobacteriota bacterium, assembly GCA_046733375.1. Taxonomy (GTDB): domain Bacteria; phylum Acidobacteriota; class Blastocatellia; order Pyrinomonadales; family Pyrinomonadaceae; genus UBA11740. Next base: position 14,226 of record JBKPPE010000399.1, read on the forward strand.
CCGCACAAATGCAGCAGCCCGTGAAGAATTAGCTGCTCGACTTCGTTCGCAAACGTCAGGCC
>JBKPPE010000400.1:0-9759 GCA_046733375.1 Acidobacteriota bacterium
CTTATGCGGATTGGGAATTGATTGTGGTCAACGATGTTTCGAATGACGATACATCGCGGGTCGTGGCCGCACTTGCCGAAAAGGACAAGCGGATCAGTCTATTAGAGCAACCAAATGGCGGTCAGGCGGCGGCCAGGAATACCGCATGACGTCATTCACGCGGCGATCTGATTGCCTTCCTGGACTCGGACGATCTTTGGATTCCGGGAAAGCTTGCCGCCCAGGTTGAAGTTTTGGACAAAGCCACAGTCGACTTTGTTTTTTGTCAGGGGTACGTATTTTCGGCGAGTGAGCCAAAGCGCGGGTCGATTGAATTTGCGCACCCTAGCGGAGAAGTCCCGGGGGACGAAATGTTTCGGCGCTTGTTTGCGGCAAATACGATAGCCTCGCCATCGCCGCTGGTGAAACGGAGCGCACTGGATCGCGCGGGCCTCTTTGACGAATCGAGGATGTATCAAAACTGCGAGGATTACGACATGTGGCTGCGGGTCGCAGGAAGCGGCGCGCGATTTTATTCAATGCCCGATAGATTATTCATGTATCGGCGGCACGAAACAGCTTCCACGCATGAAACGAGCCGCGTGCTGAGACCGATGATTGCCGTGTTGCTGAAGCATGCAGACAATTCGTTGCTTCATCGCCATGAGATCGAGCCAAGGATTAGGAACGTCTATCGCAACTTGATCACCGCGCTGGTACAAGAGAACAAACTCGATGAAGCACAGTCGACGATGAAAGAATTTGTTGCCTGGGATAAACGACGGATAGTAACTCGCAGTCAGGAACTGCTGCTGCGCTGGTGGCCGCGCCGTTTTAGTTTCATCAGCAGAGAGTGCCTCTTCCGCCTTGAGTGGCACGTGAACCGGATCACGCGTCGATTATCGACTTAAAGAGGCACCATTCGATTAGTGAGACAAGGAACAGTTTTCATTGATAAATATACGAGGGATTACGACCTGCTGCTTTCCGGCAGCATCATTTGACGATATTATCTTCAGGTTCTTCGGGGACTTTAACCTACAGGTATTCGCGTGAAAAAAGCGTTGATAACGGGCATCACCGGCCAGGATGGCAGCTACCTAGCTGAGTTGTTGCTGGCCAAAGATTACGAAGTACACGGCATTATTCGTCGTGCTTCCACATTTAATACGGGGCGGATAGACCATCTGTACACAGATCCACATATTCACGGCGTGCGGCTGTTTCTGCACTACGGCGACATTGCGGATTCAACAAATCTGATTAAGCTGCTCTATCAAATCCAGCCGGAAGAGATTTACCACCTGGCGGCGCAGAGCCATGTACGCGTGAGCTTCGACATTCCCGAATATACGGGCGACGTGACGGCGCTCAGCACGATTAGAATCCTCGAGGCAATTCGCCAAACCGAGGTTGGCTCCCGTTTTTATCAGGCAAGTAGTTCAGAAATGTTCGGTAAGGTGCGTGAGGTGCCGCAATCCGAGACAACACCATTTTATCCCCGCAGCCCATACGGAGCGGCAAAAGTCTACGCGTACTGGGCTACGGTGAACTATCGCGAGTCATACGATATTTTTGCTTGCAATGGAATCCTTTTTAATCACGAGTCACCGCGCCGCGGCGAGACGTTTGTGACGCGCAAAATCACTCGCGGGCTCGCCCGCATAAAGGCCGGATTGGAAAAGGAACTCTATCTCGGAAATCTGGATGCGAAGCGTGACTGGGGTTATGCAAAGGAATACGTGGAAGCAATGTGGTTGATGCTTCAGCAAGACAAACCTGACGATTACGTCATCGCCACGGGCGAGACCCACTCGGTACGCGATTTTCTTGACGAGGCGTTCTCGTATGTCGGTCTCGATTGGCACAATCATGTGAAGATCGATCCGAAATATTATCGCCCGGCGGAAGTCGACATGCTTGTCGGCGACGCTTCGAAAGCAAAAACCAAACTCGGCTGGGAGGCCCATACCACGTTTAGAGAACTTGTGCGACTAATGGTCGATGCCGACCTCGAAATGGAAAATCCATTGAACAGCCGGAGAGAAGCGCGTGCGTTTGTCGGATAAGAGAATCGTTGTCACCGGCGGATCAGGATTCCTCGGCTCCTTTTTGGTGGAAGCGTTGCGGGAACGTGGTTGCCGGGAGGTATTTGTCCCGCGGCACGTCGAATATGACCTGCGTGACCGCGACGCGATTATACGGTTATATGAAAAGACAAAGCCTCAGATTGTGATTCATCTTGCGGCAGTCGTCGGAGGCATTGGCGCCAATCGCGAAAATCCGGGCCGCTTCTTCTATGACAACGCCATCATGGGAATCGAGCTGATTGAATATGCCCGTAGATTTGGAGTGGAAAAGTTCGTCGCCATTGGCACCGTCTGCGGTTATCCGAAGTTTGCGCCTGTACCCTTCCGCGAGGACGACCTGTGGAATGGTTATCCCGAAGAGACCAACGCGCCTTACGGCCTGGCGAAGAAGATGATGCTCGTACAGGCCCAGGCCTATCGCGCGCAGTACGGGTTCAACTGTATCTTCCTTTTGCCGGTAAACCTGTACGGGCCGCGCGACAATTTTGATTTGCAAACATCGCACGTTATTCCGGCATTGATTCGAAAATTTGCCGAAGCAAAACGCGCCGGCGACCCGGAAGTCAGCTTATGGGGTGATGGCTCGCCGACAAGAGAGTTTCTTTATGTCGAAGATGCGGCGGAAGGTATCGTATTGGCGACTGAGGACTATGACGGGCCGGACGCTATCAACCTCGGCGCGGGAAGCGAGATTTCGATTCGCGAACTGGCTGAAATGATTGCCGCCGAAGTAGGCTATCAGGGACGTTTTGTCTGGGACACGACAAAACCCAATGGCCAGCCACGACGTTGTCTGGATGTAGGACGCGCCGAAGAGTTTTTTGGTTTTCGCGCGACGCATACACTCCGCGAAGGCATTGCGAAGACCGTCGAGTGGTTCATGACACACCGCGATGACTTACGCGAAATTTCGTATGACGGCAGGACAGACCGATCTGTTTACACCGTGGCGACAGCAGATCACGAAGTGACTTGATCTTTTGCCCGCGGCCGCTGGCCATCGTGATTTTCAAACGTGTCGTCCTCCTGTTAGGATAACGACACACATTCCCGATTTCCAATTCGCTCAGGCTTCAGAAGCATGGAAAATTTGGTCGTAACCGTAATCATTCCCACTTATAACCGTCGTCAGTGGATTGGCGAGTGCCTCGACTCGGTCAAAGCGCAGACTTACAAAAACGTTGAGACACTGGTAATCGACGATTGCTCCACTGACGGCACGGTCGAATGGTTGCGATCAACTCCTGATTATAGCTTCGTCAAAATTCACGTTCAGCCAAAAAATGGCGGCGCTTCGATCGCCCGTAACACAGGAATCGAGATGGCTCGCGGCGAGCTGATTGCCTTCATTGATAGTGATGATTTACTCGCGCCGAATCACATCGAAAAGGCCGTGGAGATTTTTGCTGCGGAATCAAACATCGGCTTGTTTGCCTGCGACTCTACTCTGATCGACAGCCAAGGAGATGTTCTTTACTCGGGTCGAACGTGGCATGAAATTCAAAGCGAGCTAAAGAATTATCCGGTCAAGAGCGGCGTACGAAAACTTGAAGATGTCTTTGTCTTCTCGAACATCTTTCCCGGATTCACGCTGCCAAAGACCGTGTTTGCTCGCGTCGGTAATTTCGACCAAACGATCTTTCCCATGGACGATTACGATCTGATGTTGCGCGTCGCCGGCGCGGGTTATGGAATCTACTACTGTCACGAACCGCTGGCCCTGCGTCGCGAACACACGGGCCAGTGCTCCGGTCCCGCCAACTCAGTGGACACGTGCCGCAAGCAGATCTTGACGCTCGAAGCTGCGCTGAAGCGCAACCCGGAATTGCGGAAAGCGGGCCCCGAAATCAGAAAGCGAATGGCCCAGGCAAAACTGGAATTGGCTATCAGCCGCATAAAAGCAGGTCAGCGCGCGAGTGGTATCGGCGCTATGTTACGAGCCATCGGCACTCATCCATCTCAATTAGGGCAAATCGTTCGCCTGGGCAATCGCAAGTTTCAACGGATCGTTGCCTCGGCCTGAAATCAAACCCCAATGCGGATCTGTTATCTCGCCGATGGGCGCTACATTCACACGTATCGCTGGTTGCGCTACTTCCATGAGCACGGCCATGAAGTGTTCTTGCTCTCATTCGCTCCGATGCAGCCTCATCACTTCGCTGCCGTCGAAGAAGCGGGCGGTAAATATCGCGGTCAACTCGGCCCATCATTTCATTTAAAACGGTTCTGGCGCACTGCGGATGATCTAATAAGGTTGCGGCGCGTGCTCCGCCGCGAGCGGATTGACATCCTGCATTGTCTTTTTCTGGGAGTTAATGCCTGGTATGGCGCTTTGAGCCGATTTCATCCGCTGGTGATCACGGTAACTGGTGGCGACATCATGGGCCCGGATTGGGAACCTCCGTCAGATATTCGCGAACGCCTGCTGATGCCCTTTACGCTGCGCCAGGCCGATCTAATCACGTGCTGGTCGAAAAACCTTACTCGAGTAGTTAGACGATACTCCCGTCCTGAGATTGGTGTTGAAGTAATTCATGGTGGAACGGATCTGAGCCGCTTCACGTCGGGACCAAAGCCGGAATATTTGCGGAAACGATGGGGTATTCCAGCCGACGCAAGAGTAGTGTTGAGTCCTCGCTTGATGCGTCCGCTTTACAACCTCGACACAATCGCGTCAGCGGCGGCGGCCGTGTGTGCGATGTTCCCTACGACTTATTTTCTTTTCGCTTTCTCAGCCGAGCCAAAGGATGAATCTTATGAAGCTAAAGTACGTGCTATTGCAGACAGTAGTGCGGTAGCGGACCAAATTCGATTTGTTGGAGCAGTGCCGCATAATGAAATGCCGGATCTCTATCGGTTGGCCGATGTCACGGTTTCGATCCCCAGCACCGATGGCACACCGATGTCGGTTCTGGAATCGATGGCCTGCAATACTCCAGTAGTCGTAAGTGACATTCCAGACTATGATTCAGATTACATAGAAGCCGAGAAAACAGTTTTAGCTGTGAACCCGACTAATGCAGATGGTGTTGCCCGGGCGATATGTCGGTTATTACCAGACGGAAGCTTGACGGCGCGCTTGACGATCGAAGCCCGAAGGCGAGTGAAAGAGACGGGCTCTTACGAAGCGCAAATGTCGAGAATGGAAAATCTTTACTTCACACTGTTCGCCGGCTGTCGCACCGTTCCAATTGAGCCTGAAGTACGCACTCAGATTCCCAAGGCAGCAAATCAGAACGATTGATCATTAATCTGATTTATACACAACACTTGTTCGTGTTAGTAGGCAAGGCGGCGTTACAAAAGCATTAGTTCGTTCGGTGAAGATCCGAGCCATTGTGGTCATGTCCCTGCGAGCCCTCTATCTTTGCTATTTCGGCCTCCGCGAACCCCTGGTGCAGACGCAGGTATTGCCATACCTCCGACACCTGGCCGCCGCCGGCGTTACGGTTCATTTACTCACTTTCGAACCGCCGCTGCGAAAAGAGTGGAATAAGGAAGAGGTAACAAAACAAAAAGCGCTACTGGCGACGGAGGGCATTAGTTGGCACCTTCTGACGTATCACAAGCGTCCGTCGGTTCCGGCAACTGCTTATGACATTCTGGCGGGCGCGCGGTTCGCGGTCCAACTGGCAAAGCGTGAAGGTCTCGATGTGTTGCATGCCCGCGCCCACGTACCCATGGCGATGGCACTCCTGGCGCGTCGTTTCGTGCCCCGCCTCCAATTGGTTTTTGATTTTCGCGGCTTAATGGCGGACGAGTACGTCGATGCAGGAATTTGGACCGATCGTTCGCTGGCGTTTCGAGTTGTGAAGATGATCGAGCGCGCCGGATTGCGCCAAGCCAACCAGGTAATCGTCCTTACTCAACGCATGCGCGACTGGCTGGTCCGGCATCAGGTGAAAAATGCGGATCGAATTGAGGTTATGCCCTGTTGCGTAGATCTCACGAGATTCACTGCAACCGGAAGAGAGGCGGACTCATCTGCTGCCGCCGCAGATTGCTTCGAGGTTATTTATACGGGTTCGCTAATGGGTTTGTATTTAGTCGAGGAGATGGGCCGCTTCTTTAAGGCCGTCAAAGAGCAGAGGCCTGACGCGTTTTTACGAATCCTCTCGGTTTCGCCTCCGGAACAAGGGGTGGCGGCGCTGCAACGTGCCGGGGTGGATGAGAAGGACTTTAAGATTGACGCGGTCTCGCCGGTGGATGTGCCCGCGTTCATGAGGCGTGCCAGGCTTGGTGTTTCTTTCCGCAAGCCCACCTTCGCGCAGATTGCGGCGTCCCCAACTAAGATTCCTGAATACCTGGCGGCCGGTCTACCGGTTGTCAGTAATCATGGTATTGGCGACACTGATGAACTGCTCAAGACTGAACGCGTCGGAATAATCGTCAGGAATTTTGACAACCACTCTCTAGTCTGTGCGGCAACCGCGGCCTTGATGCTTGCGGACGAGCCCGGCATTTCGGCGCGTTGTCGTGAAGCGGCGCACAGGCACTTTGAACTCGCAAGCATCGGTGGCGCGCGCTATGTGAAGGGCTATCAGCATCTCGTCGAACAAGCCGCGGAATTCTCATGATCTCCAAAGCCACAAAAATTGGCACGACGTTCAGATTTGAGTCTCGGTTCTGCGACGAGAATGATTAAGGATTAGCGTGAAGCGCTGGGCCGCAAAACTCCTATTGGTTGCTTTCAGTTTCGTATTCGCGCTATTGCTGGCGGAAGTCGCTTTACGCATTACCGGTTACTCTTACCCCTATTTTTACACTTTTGAAGAACAAACATGCTGGATGCACCGCGCTGGTGCCGCGGGCTGGTTCCGCAAAGAAGGCGAAGCATACATTCGCATTAACAGCGCCGGCATGCGTGATATCGAGCGAGCCAAAGCCAAGCCGGCTAACACGTATCGCATCGCTTTACTCGGCGATTCGTTTGTCGAAGCGTTCCAGGTTCCACTCGAAGAGACTTTCGGACATCTGCTTGAGGAACGGTTGGGCGGTTGTTCGCGGACAGGAGGCCGGCGAGTTGAGGTGCTCAACTTCGGCGTCAGCAGTTACGGTACGGCTCAGGAGTTAATTGCCCTGCGCAGCCGGGTCTGGGACTACGATCCTGACATGATCCTATTAGCATTCACTCCGTCCAACGACGTGCGCAACAACTCGCGCGCGCTCGAGCAGGATGTTCCCTTACGTCCTTACTTTGTAATGCAGGGGAATCAACTGGTGGCCGACATGTCATTTCGAGAATCGCCGGTGTTCAGAAAAAAAATGAGTTTGTTCAACCGCGTGCTTTATGAAGCCATTAACTACTCGCGCATTCTGCAAGTTGCTAATTCTGTAAGGGAAGGCTACCTCACGCGCCGCAAGTACGAGCAAACGGGCGCGGCTGGCGGACCCGAAATCGGATTGGACTATTCAATCTTCGAGCCGCCGCAGGACGAAAAGTGGGTGGATGCCTGGCACGTCACTGAAGGCATCATCACGCAAATGAACCGGGAGGTTCAAGAGCGCGGCGCGAGCTTCTTTGTAGTCGTGGTCACAGATGGCTCGCAGGTAAATCCTGACCCGGGAATGCGCCTGTCGGTGATGCGCAAGCTTGGCGTGGCCGATCTATTCTATACCGGTCAACGACTCGGACAATTGGGAACGCGAGAACACTTTCCCGTACTGGATCTGGGGCCGCCCTTTCAGGCATACGCTGAACAGAATCAGCGACCATTGCACGGATTTGACCCGAATCAGAGCATCGGGCACTGGAATCGGGAGGGTCATCGGCTTGCGAGCGATCTGATTAGTAAAGCACTGTGCGAGACGACGACACCATGAGCCGCTTGCCGGAAAAATTACGGCCGAAAACCCCGAGGCCCGGCTTGACAGTGAGCAATCTTTAACCGTAGAGAATCAACCAGGCTTGAACATACTAGGAATCTCTGCCTACTACCACGACTCGGCCGCCTGCCTCGTACGCGACGGCGCTATTTTAGCTGCCGCACAGGAGGAGCGCTTCACGAGAAAGAAGCACGATCATCGCTTCCCAACAGCGGCGGCTCAGTTTTGCCTGCGCCGCGCTGGCATTTCAGCTTCCCAGCTCGACTACGTCGCCTTCTATGATAAGCCGCTCTTGAAGTTCGAGCGGTTGCTCGAAACCTACATTGATTATGCGCCGCAGGGTCTGCGCTCTTTTCTTATGGCGATGCCGCTCTGGCTTCGTGAGAAGCTTTGGATCCGCGAAGAGATTGGAAAAGAACTGGGCTTTACCGGCAAGGTATTGTTTACTGAACACCACGAGTCTCATGCGGCTTCGGCGTTCTTTCCTTCTCCGTTCGAATCGGCGGCCGTGCTGACGATGGATGGCGTCGGCGAGTGGGCTACTTCCAGTTATGGCTATGGAAAAGGTAATGAGCTGCATTTGCTCGCCGAACTGCATTTCCCACATTCGCTGGGCCTCTTATATTCCGCCTTTACCTACTACACAGGTTTTCGCGTCAACTCAGGCGAATACAAGGTGATGGGTCTGGCGCCTTACGGCGAGCCTCGCTACGTTCAGCGGATCCTCGACGAATTGGTTGATCTGCAAGCGGACGGCTCGATCCGTCTCAACATGAAATACTTCAACTTCGCGGCCGGCCTGACCATGACGAATGATAAGTTCGATCAGCTTTTTGACGGGGCACCACGGAAGCCAGAGAGCGAAATCACACAGCGCGACATGGACCTGGCGCGCTCGGTGCAGGAAGTGACCGAAGAAGCCATGCTGCGAATGTCGCGGCACGTGTATCAAGTGACGGGCGAACGAAGTCTGTGTCTTGCGGGAGGTGTGGCCCTCAACTGTGTCGGCAACGGGCGCATTCTGCGCGAGGGGCCGTTCGAACGTGTTTGGATTCAGCCGGCGGCGGGCGATGCTGGCGGCAGCCTGGGCGCGGCCCTCTCAGTGTGGCATCAGTACCTCGGTAACGAACGGAATGTTCGCGAAGTTTGCGGGGCGCATGCTGATGGCATGCGCGGCTCGTACCTCGGTCCTGAGTTTGATTCCGACGAGATTGAAGAGTTTCTCCTGACCTCCGGCGCAAACTATCACCGTCTCGAGCGGGACGAACTAGTGGCGGCGGTAGCGCGCCTGCTTGCCGACGAGAAAGTGGTTGGCTGGTTTCAGGGAAGAATGGAGTTTGGTCCACGGGCGTTAGGAGCTCGTAGCATTCTTGGCGATCCTCGCTCGCCCCGGATGCAGTCCCAGATGAACCTTAAAATCAAATTCCGTGAAAGCTTTCGGCCTTTCGCACCGTCGGTTATTCGCGAGCGAGTAGGGGATTATTTCGAGATGCACTGCGATTCACCCTATATGCTTCTGGTCGCTCCGGTTCGCGAACATCTGCGGCGTGAAATGACCGTCGATGAACAAAAGCTGGTGGGCATCGAAAAGCTTAACGTGCCCCGCTCTACGATCCCGGCCGTGACGCATGTCGACTATTCAGCCCGCGTACAAACCGTGAGGCGTGAGGATCATCCGCTCTACTACGATTTGCTGTCCGAATTCGAGCGCGTGACCGGCTGCCCCATCTTAATTAACACGTCTTTCAACGTGCGGGGCGAGCCAATCGTCTGCACACCGTCGGACGCCTACACGTGTTTCATGCGGACGGAAATGGACTGCCTCGTCTTGGGCAATGCATTGCTGCTAAAGAATGAGCAGGGC
>JBKPPE010000401.1:0-4001 GCA_046733375.1 Acidobacteriota bacterium
ATGGTGAGGCGATCCGTCAACAGCAAGTCACCAAGCTTTATGAGTCCAATCCCGCCGACCAGGTAACCTTATTCGGCAACTATGATCTGCTCTACAACAAGCGCTTTCGGGCGGCCGCCGCGATCTTCGAACGATACTTAAAGAAGAAGCATGAGGATGTTTCGACCGAACTGAATCTCGCCGCGTGTTACACCGAACTCGACAGATATGATGAAGCTGAGGCGTTAGTGAACAGGGTCCTGGCTCGGCCCGAAGACGACGAAAACGCGCCAAGCGCTTACGGACTCTCGGTGCTTTCGAACATCCAGGGAAAAATCCAGATGGGCCACCATCAGTACGATCGCGCCCAAGAAAGATTTCTCGCGGCGCTCGAACGTTACCCGGGTGACTCTTACTACGTGCTTGCTTATCTTTATTGTGCAGCCCAGCGCGATGTCAAAGGAGAGAAATCCGGCGAGTTTGAAAATGCCTACCAGACGATCGCAGACCAATTGTCCGAGACGACGAATGTGATGGGATATCACCTGGATGCGCTGCGGGCGTTCGTCCTTGTCAAACACAATCGCACGCCGGAGGCTCGGCCATTGGTTCGGAAGTGGGCAAGTTCAGCTGACGCCAAGCGCTACATTCCGGTTTTTTGGAATCGCTTCCCGGAAGGTTCGGCCATTATCGACAACTGGAATTCTTTGCTCTCTACAAATCCTTGATGAGCCGCCGTGCCGAGCGCCTCGATAGACCCGCGCAGGTACAAAAGAAAACCCAGGGCACGCAGGCACGCGTCAACCCTGGGTTTATTCTTTTTCGGCTTCTAACCGCTAAAGCTTAGGAGTAACTCCGAGGTTGTAGAAAAAGAACGAGTAGATGTCCGCAGTTTGCTCGAGCTGCTTGGTCGTGCTGCTCGCGCCGTGTCCGGACCTCGTGTCAATGCGAATGATCACCGGGTTATCGCCTGCCTGTGCGGCTTGCAACGCAGCCGCGTATTTGAACGAGTGTGCCGGGACCACACGATCATCGTGATCAGCAGTCGTGACGAGAATCGCGGGATACTTCGTGCCGGGTTTCACGTTGTGCACCGGCGAGTACGCGAGCAGTGCCTTGAACTGCGCTTCGTTCTGTTCGCTCGAACCGTAATCGGAAATCCATGCGGCGCCGATGGTGAATTTGTGGAAACGCAGCATGTCCATCACGCCGGCATGTTGGTGGACAACGCGGAATAGATCCGGCCGCTGATTGGTCACGGCGCCCACGAGTAACCCACCATTGGAAGCTCCTTCGATGCCGAGTTTGCTCGATGCCGTGTACTTATTCGCGATCAAGTACTCGGCCGCCGCAATGAAATCGTCGAACACGTTCTGCTTTTGCAGCTTTGTGCCGGCTTCGTGCCACTTCTCGCCGTATTCGCCGCCGCCGCGCATGTTGGCTGATGCGTAAATCACTCCTTGTTCGAGCATCGCCACGCGTAAGGCGCTAAAGCCAGGGGAGGTAGTGATGTTGAAGCCGCCATAGCCATACAACAGCGTCGGATTGTTGCCGTCGAGCTTGATACCCTTCTTGTAAGTCAGGAACATGGGGACGCGCGTGCCGTCCTTGCTGTTGTAGAAGACTTCCTTCGTTTCATAGTTCGCGGGATTGAAACCAGGAATGTCGACGCTGCGAAAGACACTCGACTTCTTGGTCCCGATGTCGTACTTGAAGATCGTCGGCGGATAATTGAACGAGGTGAAAGTGTAGAACGTGAATTTGTCATCCATGCGACCGCCGAAGTTTGGACTCCCCTGAAATTGAGCCAGTGCGCCCGGACCCGGCATCGCAATTTCGTTTTCCAGTTTGCCGTCGAGGCTGTAGACGTACGCGCGCGTTGTCACGTCCTTCAGATAAGTCACGAACAACTTACGGCCGACTGTGTTGGTGATTTCCAGCGGCTCGGGCTTTTCGGGAATGAGGTCCTTCCAGGTTTTGTTGGCGGGGTCATAAATCACAACTTTGCCATTGGGTGCACCGTGATTCGTTTCGATCAGGAACTTGCCGTTAACATCATCGATAACACTGTAGTCATCGTCCGTAATGTCCGCCACGATCGGCGTCCAGTCCTTTTCGTTCTTCGCAGCATCGCGGAAGTAGACCGAATTTCCCTTCTTGCCCGTGGTCGAATCAGAATGCGTCAAGATCTCGAAGCGCAGATCGTCAGTGACGCTGACGCCGTTGAATTGACCGGGGTGATTGTTATCCTCATAAACGAGCACATCGTCAGATTGCGACGTGCCGACCTTGTGATAGTAGGTTTTCTGGTACTCGTTTTTCTGCGCCATTTTCTTGCCTTCTGGTGGCGTAGGATAGCGGCTGTAATAGAAACCCTCATCGCCTTTCCAGGAAGCGCCCGAAAACTTCACCCACTCCAATTTGTCTTCGAGCGGCTTCCGCGTCGCGACATCGAGCACATGAATTTCGTTCCAGTCAGAACCACCCTCTGAGACGCCGTAACCGGCGTATTTTCCGGTTTGCGAAAACGTTAAAGAACCCAACCGCGAAGTGCCATCGGCCGAAAGCTTGTTCGGGTCGAGCAGCACGTCAGGCGTTCCATCCAGCCCTTTTTGGACGTACCAGACGCTTTGATTTTGTAAGCCGTCGTTTTTGAGCGAAAAGAACCACTCGCCGCGTCGTGTCGGCGCGCCATACTTCGGATAGTTATAAAGTTTCATGAGACGGTCTTTGACCGCTGCGCGGTACGGAATCTGGTCGAGATAGGCGTACGTGACTTTGTTCTCGGCCTCGACCCAGGCGGCGACTTCCGGAGACCGATCGTCTTCCAGCCAACGATAAGGATCCGGCACCTTGGTGCCGAAGTAATCGTCAACGACTTCAACTTTCTTGGTGGTTGGATAAACGATTGGCGAGCTACCGGCGCCGTCGCCATTTCTTTGCGCGCGCGCCGTCCAGCGAGACACGTTCAGCGACATGGACAGCAAAGCGACAGCCGCCAGTAGTACTAACGTAAACTTAAATCTTTTCATGGAAGCCTCCGAAAAACGGGTGGTGAATTCGTCCGGGTCGCCGATACTTTAATCGACGCACACGCAAAAATCCAACGCAGGACGGCCTGACCATCCGCGGCCGGTGTGACGAAAAAGTCTTTCTTAGATCCGCGGAATTCGGTATCATTCGGAAACCGAAATCTCTCCTCGGCGAAACCCTTTTCGCGGCAGTCGCGTAGAAACATCCAAACGCTCTCCTCGGTTCTTGCCACGACCAGATTGAAACGGAGGAGAAGCTCATGAACTACCCGACATCTTTCGATTTCCTAAGAAAATCAAGCCTACGAGCGCGATTGACGGTAATGATCGCGGTCTTTGCCGTGTTGGTCTCTTTTCCCTTTTTGTTTTCCGCGCGTTCACAGACCCGGCCACGGACTACCGCCACCGCGAACGCAAACACTTCCGGACGCCCTGATGAGGTGGTCAAAGTCGATGTCGATCTGGTGACGATCGACGCGCTGGTGCTCGACAAAAACACGGCCCGCATCGTCGGCGATCTGGCGAAAAACGACTTCGTGTTGTCTGAGGACGGCGTGAAGCAAACGATTACGCATTTTAGTCAGGACACGCTGCCACTTTCAGTACTGTTGCTCGTCGATCGTGGCGGCTGCCTCGATCCGTTTGGCACAGAGGTGCGTCACGCCGCGCGCGATGCGATCGCGCGACTAAAGCCAACGGATGAAGTTGCCGTGATGACGTATCACGATGAGGTCGAACTGTTACAGTCATTCACGCGCGATCGCGTGCTGATTTCCGATGCGCTCGAACGGGTTCCGCCGCACGATGAAGAAGCGCACCATTGCCTGAACAAAGCGTTCTTCGAAGCCGCGAATTACATTCAGCGTGCCGGCAATCCGATTGGTAGACGAGTCATCGTTGCGATCACGGGCGTCACGCGCGACTTTGATTGCCTGGGCGGACCGTCGAGTAGGAGTGCTTCGCAGGCCGTTTACGAATCGGGCGCAGTTG
>JBKPPE010000402.1:0-4097 GCA_046733375.1 Acidobacteriota bacterium
ATCCTTCGTTGATCGACGCCCTACCGACCGGCGCACGTGCGCCGGTGCTCGACACGATTGCGGCCCTGCAATACAGACTTGCGGAACACATCGCCTCAGTCTTGAAGAGCGAACAAACAGCCGATGCGATTGAAAAATTTGTCGATCGGCAAGTCGATAAAGTCTTAGAGCAGCGGCTGAACGAAACAATCAGTGAACAAACCTTCGAGCAAATTCTAAAGTTCGCTCAAGGCCGATTCCACGATCTGGTAAACGATGAGAACTTTGAAAAGAACGTCAGCCAGTTTGTCAGTGATCGACTCGGCGATCTCGCCGGCACGCACGCAACGCTGGCAGAGATGTTCACGCCGGAGACCGTGGCGCTGATTAAAGATCGGATTGTGCAACAGGTGAAACCAATAGCGGATCACCTGGCCGACATTGTTACGAGCCCCACCACGCGAAATCAGATCGGCGGCCTGATCAAAAAAGAGGTCGACGATTACTATCGAGACCTTTCGTTCTTGAAAAAGATTTTCATCTCACGCGAGCGCATCTATTACGAAGTTGACGATCTAGTGCACGCGACAATGCCGCGCCGCGTCGACGAGTATCTGCGTGGCCCGGCGTTCGCAAACGAAGCAACGAACTTCCTGAACGCGACCGTCGATAACTTTATGTCGCGGCCGCTGAGTGAACTGGTTGGGCAAGTGTCGTCAGAGCGCTTCGAAGCGATTCGTCGGGAAGCCGGTGCGCGTTTCGTCGCGATGGCGCGCAGTCCCGAATTGGAAGAGTCTGTCGGGAACTATTTGGCCGACGCCGTCGAACGTCTGCGACCACAAACACTGCGCGAATTGTTGACTACGTTGAATCCCGATTCGGCCCCGCGCGTGAAGAGTTTCCTCACGCACAGCCTGCTGACGGTGCTGGCGCGTGACGACACGGCGCGCACGATCAACGCGATTCTCAGCACGCAAATCGAACGTTTTCTCGTGGCCCCGATCGGCAAACTCGCGGACCACATGCCCCAAGGCGCGATCGAAAAAGCGAGTGCCGCCCTGACGGAAAAGATCACTGCGGCTGCGCGTGAACGGTTGCCGGCGGCGATTGCAGAGTTTGACGTGGGTGGTTTGGTGCGAAAGAAAGTTTCGGAATACCCAGTCGACAAGTTAGAACAACTGGTGTTGATGGTCGCTCAGCATCACTTGAAAACGATCGAACTGTTCGGTGCGATTATTGGTTTCTGGATCGGCGTTGGTCAGGCAATCTATTTTTGGTTTACTTATGTGCCGAAGTGAAGAGTGTCAGAACCGCGAGGGGTAGCGACCGGATCACGCGAAGCGCGCGAATCCACAGCCGACATAAAAATTGCAACAAACTTTTCTTTTGATCCGGTCGCTACGGCTCGCGGTTCTGACACGCACTCCAAATTTTCCAGTTGACATTCATCGCGAGAGATCATAAACATTTGAATTCGTTGAAAGGAGTTCCGAATGACGTACGTTGTTGCCGAACCTTGTGTTGATTGCAAGTACACTGATTGCGCTGCTGTCTGTCCGGTAGAAGCTTTTCATGAATTGCCGGATCGCCTCTATATCAACGCCGACACTTGCATCGATTGCGACGCGTGCGTACCCGAATGTCCGGTCGAAGCGATCTTCGCCGACAACAACGTTCCCGAAAATTATCAGCACTGGACTCAGATCAATATCGACGAAGCGCCGAACTATCCCGTCATCAGCCAGAAGATCCCGGCGTTGCATGGTCCCAATTGCACCGGCCCGGCAGAGTAATCACCGAAATTATTATTTGTAATTGATCGCTAGCGATAGGTGAAGTGTGTTCGCTGAGATTACGCGCCGAATTCGTCCAGCTGATGAAGAATGCGTTTGGCGTCTTCAGATCCGAATTCCTGAGCCTGTCGCTCGAGCACCGCGCGCGCAACTTCAGCGTCAATCGGATCGTGCAGCAAAGCTGCGAGAAGAAAAGTGGGGGCTTGGGCCAGTACTTCATGCGCGAGAGCGCGCACGACGACATTCCCTGATCGCGCGAGATCGCACAACTCGCTCGGCGCCAATCGCAGTGACATCGCGTTCGCCAGTTTGTCCAGACGCGCAAAATCGCGGCGCGAATGTGCTCGTTGAATTAGTTGCGCGAAGACTTCCGCGGATTGCGTCTGTTCACTGAGCATTTGAGCGCAAGCATCCGCCAGTTCCTGCGCGCGCTTGGTAGGTTCGTCAGTGGATGATTCCCTTCGTTCGGCGCGTTCATCGAGCGCCGCCAGCAGCTCGCTCAACTCTCGATCGGTGCGCGGATCATAGGCGCCGCCTCGCGCGGGCGCCGGCGCTGACGGCGATTTCCAGGCGCGCTCGAGCAGACTACGAGTTCCCGGCCGCAAACCATCCCAGGCATTTCTCACACGCGGTCCAAAGTCTTCCATCGTCAGGGGTGCGCCGACTTTCATCAGTCAGCGGCAGTTTACCACACGCGCTACAACAAAATCGGCAATGTGTTAAGCTTGCTTGCTCACACGTGGACTCTATTCACAAGAGGCTAAGAGATGGCTATCAGCGAACAATTGCTCGAGATTCTGGTTTGCCCCGCCGATCACGCAAAGCTGGAGCTAAAGCCAGACCGCAGCGGATTGAAGTGTGTGGATTGCAAACGTGTCTATCCGATTCGCGATGACATTCCGGTGATGCTGATCGACGAAGCAACCATCGAAGATGAACAGCCTGCGGGAAATAATTGAATCATCGCCCAGCGTTCGTCACCTCGCGTCAAATGCGCCGGTTACCAGCAACGAGCCGCAGGTACTCGGTCCGACGCGGTGGGATTGGTCGGAAGTGCAGCGGGTGCTGGTCGTGCGACTGCGCTCGATTGGTGACACAGTTCTGACTACGCCCTCGCTTTTTGCTCTGCGAAGATTTCTTCCGGATGCACAAATCGATATTCTGCTGGAGGATTGGGTTGCGCCGGTGCTTGAAGGATCGGACTTAGTCGATCGAGTCATCACACTGCCGCGCGACAGCACGTCGGCACGTGCGCGACTTGCGCGAGAGTTACGCAGCACCCGCTACGACGTTGTTTACAATTTGCACGGCGGGACTACGGCTACGTTTCTCACGCGCGCAACCGGCGCAAAGCATCGTGTCGGTTTTGAGAATTATCAATACGCGCGCCTGCATAATCACGTGGCGCCGTCACCCTTGACGGTATGGCAGAGACCAACGCTGCATTCGGTCGAACAGCAACTCGCGTTGCTTGGCTGGACAGGCGTGCCCGTCACTGATCGGCCGGCCACGCGTTTGGCGGTGACAGACTCGGCATCGATCTCGATCGCGGAAAAACTTGAGGACATCGGTTTCGATGGCAGTGAATCAATCGCGATGATTCATCCGACGGCCGCATACGATACGAAGCAGTGGTCAGTCGAAAACTTTGCGCGAGTGAGTGAGGAGTTAGGCAACCGCGGGCTTGCGCCGCTAGTCATGGTTGCTCCGAACGAGAAGGAAACTGCAGAAGCAGTGATCGCAGAATCTTCGACAAGGCCGGTGTTCTTGTCTGATTTATCTTTGCCGGAAGTGACTGCCCTCGCATCGCGCGCGAAGCTCTTTGTGGGCAACGACAGCGGCATCGCGCACATCGCGGCCGCAGCGGGCGCGCCTTGCGTCGTGATTTTCGGCTCGTCAAATCGAAATCATTGGCGGCCATGGACGACGCAGCCGAATGAGATCGTCTTCGAAGAATTGGCATGCCAGCCTTGTCACGGATATTTTTGCGCCGAGTTCGAGAAGCCGGAGTGTATCCTGCGCGTGCCGGTCGAACGTGTTATCGCAGCGGTCGATCGAATTCTGAATCACCCGAAAGCCGTAGAGGGATGACTTCGGCCACCATCAGCAAGAAGAGAACTGTACAGATTCTCGCTAGTGCGCGGGACCGTCGCATCGTCGTCCTCGGCGACGTGATGCTGGATGAATTTATCTGGGGGGATGTCTCGCGCATTTCGCCGGAAGCGCCGGTGCCTGTTGTCGATGTGAAGCGGGAATCGACGCACCTGGGTGGCGCGGCCAACGTCTTGGCGAACTTGCTGAGCCTGGGAGCGGACGGCTGTGTCG
>JBKPPE010000403.1:0-11052 GCA_046733375.1 Acidobacteriota bacterium
TGGAACTGATCATAGGGATGGTTTGCGCGATCATTCCCGTCCCTATCTATGTAATGTTGTTGTTATGGATTGACCGCTATGAATCTGAGCCGCTGTGGATCTTGGCCACAACTTTTTTTTGGGGCGCATTGGTGGCGATCTTAATTGCTCTCGTTTTCAACACAGGCGTCGAGATTATTGCGATGATCGCGACGCACAGTAAAGACATAGCTTCCCACGTCGGTGCGGTGATTTCTGCTCCGATCGTGGAGGAATCGGCAAAGGCTTTGATTCTTGTGATCTTGTTTTTCTGGAAGAAAGACGAGTTCGACGGAATTATTGATGGGATTGTTTACGCAGGCATGGTAGGGCTTGGCTTCGCGATGACGGAGAACATTCTTTACTACGGTCGCGCCATTCAGAAGGGTCCGGAAATGCTGACAGCCGTTTTCATCCTCCGGGGCATGGCGGCGCCATTCTCGCACCCGTTATTCACGAGTATGACTGGCATCGGCCTGGGGTGGTCACGACAATCGCGCAATGCTTTTGTTAGGTTCGCGATGCCGATCCTTGGTTTCGTGGTGGCGATTCTGATGCATGCGACATGGAATGGT
Source organism: Acidobacteriota bacterium (assembly GCA_046733375.1). Classification (GTDB taxonomy): domain Bacteria; phylum Acidobacteriota; class Blastocatellia; order Pyrinomonadales; family Pyrinomonadaceae; genus UBA11740. The sequence continues at coordinate 594 of JBKPPE010000403.1, forward strand.
TCGGCAGGCTTCGGCGACGGCATTGGATTTTTCGTCATTTACTTCATGGTCATGGGACCTGCGTTCGTTGTTATTCTGATGGTGATTCACTTTTCGCTGCGTCGTGAAGGCCGCATCGTCCAGGAGTTTCTTTATCCGGATTACGCGACCGGCTTCTTCGACCAACGCGAATACGAAAAGCTCTGCACGATTCGCGGTCGCATGGGAATGTCCTGGGACGCCTTTTGGTCATCAGGCTTTTCGGGCTGGCGTCTACGGATGCGCAGCAATCAAATGGCGAGTGAACTGGCCTTCCATCGCAGCCGCGTCGCCCGCGGCATTAGCCACCATCCACAAGCAGCGGAGGCGCGTGAAGCGAGTTATCGCTCTCTTTTAGAGCAACTTCGGCAACAGATTGCGCAATGCCGGCAAGGCATGCGTTAGGTGCCGCCCCCTGCGAAAAACTTCGCGCGGGCGCAATTCTTGTCTTATACTTGCCGCGCATTATGTTTAGTGTGACCCGCTAAACTACCCCTTGAAGATCCAACTGCTACCGAGTTCGTTTGATGACACCGGCCGGGCAACACTGGCTCAGCGTCTCACTTGTTTTCTGATTGACGACTTGGTGACCGTCGACGCGGGCAGCATTGGCCTGGCACTATCCGACGCTCAACGCGGTTCAGTGCGCGACATAATCGTTACGCATCCCCACATGGATCACATCGCGAGCCTGCCGATCTTTGTTGATGATCTCTTTGGCGAGCTAACGGAACCAATCCGAATACACGCAACTGAAGAAGTTGTCGGCTTGCTTGAGCGCGACGTTTTTAATGACAACGTGTATCCGCGATTCGCCGAATTGCGAAACCAGCATGGACCGGTGATGCAATACGTGCCATTCAAAGTCGGCAAAGAATTCCCGGTCGCGCACCTGCGCGCGACGGCCGTTGCAGTGAATCACATCGTGCCGACCGTCGGGCTGGTGGTAACAGATGGGAAATCGACTGTCGCCTTTAGCTCAGATACGGCGGCGACTGACGAGCTGTGGACATTGATCAATAAGACCCAAAGCCTCAATGCGCTTTTCATCGAAGCTTCATTTCCTAATTCGATGCATGAATTAGCCAAGGCATCTAAGCACCTGACGCCGCAAACGATGGCTGCGGAGCTGACAAAACTCAGTCACAATGGTATCGACATTCTCGCAGTTCATTTGAAACCTGCTTACCGAGCGACACTGGTGAAGGAAATCCACGCCTTGGGAATTAAAGGATTGAAAGTGATGGAAGCGGGACGAGTCTATGAATGGTAAGGCGGCGTTATCTCATCGGTTCGAATTCCTTTTCGGCATGTTCGCCGACAAAGTTCTCAAGCACGACCCGCCCACTCGGCATTAACTGATGCACCCGGAACTTTCGTTCTGACGCGTCGCGTCCAGGCATCAGCTCGGCGCGAAAGACCACTTCCATTCCAGGGCGGGCCCAGATGTTCGCAGGGCGCTTGCCGCGGCGCTTTCCCTGCGCGCTATTATTTCGCATCATCAAAGCTCCAATTGCACCGACGGCGCCGGCTGCCAAAGCTATTCCTCCCAAAACGCGCTTGGTCGCTTTCTTCATACTAATCGTGGCCAGCGATTGTCGCGGCAAATCGGGGATCAATCAACCCCATTGGCTAGCAACTGTTGTTCCCAACAAAAAAGCGCGGCGCACCAAGTCGGTCGCCGCGCGTCCTGGTGTTCTTGATTGCTCTCTAGTGACACAATGGATCGAGTTTTCCCGCGCTGCTTGGATACACCGGGAGGCCGCTCACCGCACGTTCAGCGTTCATCTCGGTAAACTGCGACCATTCGGAAGGAACTTTGTCTTCCGGAAAAATTGCCTCCACCGGGCATTCGGGTACACACGCATCACAATCAATACAGGTTTCAGGGTTAATCACGAGCATGTCGTCATCGACATGAAATGCATCAACCGGACAAACCACGGCACAATCTGTATAACGACAATTTACGCAGGGCTCAGCGACCACATAGGTCATAAACGAACCATCCTCCAGGTGTGATTCAGTTATTGCGCTCGACAGAATTAGAGCGCGGCCATCCTAGCAGAGCCCAGATCGTCGCGCAATTCTATTCTGTGATTTCGGTTTTCGTCCGCCACGCGACCACCGGCGCGCCGCTTTTGAAATCGTAGAACTCGAGATCGACTTCCGTGAACATTTTCGCCAGCAGAATTATTTGACCCGTGTGCATCGAGAAGTGTTCGACGACATGCATGATGGCCGCGAGCGCAGACACTTCAAGTCCCTGAATCGTGAACTGATCCAACAACCGTTCAGGATCGAAGTTGTCCAGCGTCTGATCGGCTTCGCGAAGCGTGTCACGCAGGCGAGTCAGCAACTCGTCCGGCGGAATTACCTCGCGTTGGGCAAATTCAGCGTCGCGATCGCGGCTGTCAACTGCCCGGCCAAGTCCGACAACCATCCATTGCCGGACGTTTCCGCTGAGATGCAAAAGCAGATTTCCAATGCTGTTCGAGGCGGGATTCGCGCGCCACCAAATCTGTTCGTGCGTGAGTAAGGTCACGCAGCGTTCGATCTTCGGAAGATAATCTCCCATCAGGAGTGAACGAGACTCTTTCAGGAAGGCGTTACCGGTGCTGCTCATTTGTCTGCTCGCACGCTTCACTCTTCCGGTTCCGGAGGACGCTTATGTTTCGCCTTGCGGCCGGCAGGCCTCGCCCTTTCGTCGGGCTTGGCATGCTCGATCGGATGTCCAGGGGGTGCAAGTGGCCGGCGGAGAGAGTCAATGATAGACGTCTTCCGTCGACGCCGCTTCGACCGTGAAGATTTCATCGCTGTGGAAAATCCTTCAGCGATGCTAGTCGGCCGCATCGGAAGTGTCAATCAGTTTTTAGCGTGTACGATGGTTGAAAAAGCGCGGGGTTACGCTTCGTTCGGCTGGCGAGCACGAATGAGGTTTTCGATTGCTTTTGACGTTTCCGCGCGCTGTCTCTGCTGGAAATCGTTCACCCAGCTGGTGACGGTTGTGACCATATCGGTCGGCCGCTTCCGCTTATTGTTTCGCGCTGCACGTGCAGTGGCTTTCTTCTGCACCCGCTCTTCACGCTTAATGACTTTTACGACTTTCTTTTCTGACATTTCTCAAGTTTCAACGTCGCCGCCCTGGGGCAGAACGTCGCTTTCTGTGATTAGATTTAACGAAAACTATTGACGAAAGTTCCGATTGGAATTTGCCGTCTTTTCCGGGAAAGCACTACTTAGACGTTCAGCGGAGGCAGTTGGTTGCTGAACGTTAATTGTCTCTCGGGAGGCAGAATAACATGCCGAGACCGAAAAATGCCAATGATTATTGCAACTCGACCTGTTGGCGCTTCGCCGCCATGTCCAGCCGCCAAAGCCTCCGTTGCGCCCGAAACGCCAAAATCCCGAGCACAACCAGTCCGCCGACGGCCAAATAAGGCAGCACACCCTTCACCGGCCGCGTTCCGAATTTCACAATGAGGGCGTTTATTACGATGAGCGCAACGCGCATCTCCGTGGGTCCGAACCAGCCAAAGCTCACCTTAAACTGCTCGGTCGTTGCGAGCAGCAAATAGGTGTGGAACATCAGCGCGCTAAACACGCCCAACACCAGCAGCATGTTGAAGAACGCGCGCTCCGGAATCAGCAGCGTGTAGCCGAGCAGAATCGAACAGAGAAATCCGTAGTCGAATAAGTGGTCCATGTAGAAGCCCCACTTGCACAAACCGGTGTCACGATACTTCCCGAGTTTGCCATCAAAATGATCGGTGAAGTAATGCAGCACAATCATGAGGTTCACCATCCACAGCCAACGCAGATTCCACTTTGCCAGATAACAAAACCCGACAATGCCGAGCGACCAAATCGGAGTTAGCAGAGTGAGATGTTATGTCTCGATCCACCTCGGGATACGGGGCAATACGAAAGACGCAAAACGCCGCTCGAGTGGTACGAGTAAACCCGAATTCGACTTGCCTGCGCCCGCAAATTTCTGGGGACCGTAAACGCGCGCGGACCAGTCATTCATCTGCACATCGTCCACCATAGTTGCTGCTTCTTGCATTTGATTCACCTCGGTGCTCGGCTTGGTAAGCCGCTATGTCAGAGCAATCAGCGAGCCATGCGCGGCGCGGCAATGTGATGAGCTTTCTCTTCCCAGAGCATTCGCGCCTGAAAGCCCCTGGCACATTTCTCCGACAGTTGTATGGATTTCTTCACCGACTGACTACGCACCAGCCTAAATAAAAACGACCGATTGCGATGTGGGAATCTCAAAGCGCTTCCGGCAGCGCGGGTTGCGGCAAGCGAGCATGTCATCCACGCGCACCATGTAGTCGCGCGATTTGGCGAACTGAGCGCGTTGCTGTTCGTTCATGCCCCGAGGCGGTGCGGATTTCTTTCGGCGCGTCAGCCAACGCACGTCGTAGTCACCACGTTCCCGGCAAAACGGGCACACGAAACTCGCGCGTTTCACTTCCTGCTTCTCATTGAAAAAATCGCTTTCTCGCATTATCGACCTTTGCCCGCTGCGGCGGCACGCCCTTTCGCTAGTCGCGCGATCGCTTCGATTAGTCTTGCCGGATTGATCGGCGCAGGCTCAAACGCGTCAGCACCGCCGGTCAATGCCCAAGAAGGCTGGCCGGTACCCCATTCACCGATGACGACTATCGGGACTGCTCTAAGAGTTGCGATCTTTCGAATTTGTTCGATGAGCTCCCCGGCATTGGCAGTCGAAATCAAATCTATGACAACAATGTCGAACGATGATCGCGTTAACTGATCCAACGCTTCGCAACTGCTCTGCTCGAATCTAATGGCGAACCCTCGTGGATTCATCGAGCGGCGCAGTGAATCACGCAGCCGCGCGTTGCTAACGAACAGAATCCGCTGATTCGTGCTATGCATTTTCTTCAGGCTGCCGCTCGCAAAGATCTCTTAGGTATTGAAAGCTGTAGATGCCCGTCTCATGACCATCGCTCCAGCGAAAATTCAGAGCGTAACGTCCCACGATGCTCAGGTCGCCAATCTCGATCTCTTCCGAAATGGTTTGTGGTTTCAATGTCCGTTCGCCCGTCCATTCGTCGACGCACTGCGCACAGGGGCAAGCACCTCGCAGGGCCACCGCTCGGTAATTACAGACCCGACCGTCGGCCCACGTAATCCGCAGTTGGCTATTGCTCTCCTGCGCAATCTCAGTCGGCTCGATCGCCTGCCGTCGTTGTGCCGCATCCATTCTTGCTGCTCACTGCTCACAGCTCACTGCTCACTGCCCCAAGTGCTTCTTCAATCGCCTGCGCCTTCACCGCGTAATGCGAAGCGGTCCACAGAACCCGGTCGCCCCGCACAATCAGCGTTTGCGGCGTCTCGTGTTGAATTCCGAATCGGCGCTCGATCTCATCAGAGACGGCGCGCGCTTGCTGTACCACGACGAGGCCAACCGGTCGCGTCACTTGCGCCATCTCGCGATAAACCCGCGCGCTGATCCCGCACGTGTTGCTATGCTTGAACACGATTGCCAGACTGTCGCCGGATTCAGAAATGAATCGGTCAAGCGACTCGACGTCGTCGATTTCCACAAAACCCTTGCTCGCCATTTGTGAGTTTATCTTAGACGTATTCCGCCGCTGTGTCAGCACGCGTTGAATGTTTCGAGCTCGGCCGCCAGCGGGAATGAGACAAATGGAGGATCAACGCCACCGGTCTTGCGCCGCGCTCGCCAGCCGCCAAATGAACCCAAGATAATTCTGAGGCGACTGGACCTTTTCTGGATCAGTCAACGATTGCTTGCGAAAGACAGTGCCAAAAACGTGGTCCCAAAAACGATTGGTCACGCCGAAATTGACGTTCTCGAATTTGTGATGGATTTGATGGTGCACGTACAGCTTGCGAAACCACGGGCCACGAAAACTAAAATGATGATGAATGTGGTGAAGCGCGCTGTATACGAGATAGCCCGTCACCATGCCCGCCCAGAAAGTCATGAAATAGCGAGCCTCTAGTTTGTAGGCGAACAGGTACCAGACCAGCCAAAGGAAGCCGGTGGTCATGAACCACGGCATGCCAATGAGCATTTTCGGATGCTCATGATGCATTCGATGTCCCGCGTGGGCGAGCGTGTCACCGCGGTGATAAATCCAGCGGTGAAAGACGTATTCGAAGAGAGTCCAATTGAAGACGCCGGCGCAGTAGGAAAGGATCAGCCACGTCGGCGCGCCGTGTAATACCCAGGCGTCCCAAACCACAAAGAAGATCGCCGTCGCAGGATCGCTTACGAATCCAATCCAGTAGTTCGATTGGTGCGCGGCCAGCCGTTCCAATCGAGTCTTTTGAACGGCTCGCTGTTCCGGGGTGTTGGACATGGCTCTCGGATGTTGACAGCGCGAATTCTAATCAGAACGCCACGCGTTGACAACCGGATTTTTGTCTCGGCAGTTTTGGAAAGTTATAGCGCGCGATACGGCTTCTATTTCCACTCGCCGACCAGGACGAACGGCGCCCAATAAAATGGCGCGCTATATTTCTTTCCGCTGATCATCGCCAACTGTGCGTCGCGCATTGCGGCCACGGACGAATGCGAGCTTGGCGAAAGCAGGCGCTTGTAAAAATCAGTCATTAGTTCGGCGGTCGATTTGTCAGCGACCGACCAGAGGCTGACACCGACCGTCGGGGCGCCCGCATACATGAAGGCGCGCGTCAGACCAATTACGCCTTCCCCTCGCTTCTCTTTGCCCAAGCCCGTTTCGCAAGCCGACAGCATCACCAGCGATGGCCGCATCTTCAGATTGAAAATCTCATCCGTGCGCAGGAACCCATCAGCCTTCGTGTTGCCGACAAGGGAAAGCACGACGCCGGTGAATTGCGGCCGCTCGACATCGAGCAAACCGTGCGTGGCGATATGGACAATGCGATAGTTTGCAACATCCCCGCTGTCGATTTTCTCCTCATTAGCCGCGAGGTCAATCCATGATTCCGACTTTGCTCCGCCCGCCCGCGCGATGGCGCCGATGGCTTCTGCCTCGGCGCGCGTGCCCGGCAGACGCGCGAGTCGAAGGCCATCTCCAGTGGACTCTGTTCCGGTCACGTCACTGACTGCGCTGTTGAGCGCCAGGCCGAGCCCCCGCTGTTCACTCGAACCTGCGGCGAGGCGCGCACCTTTCAAGCGCGGATCATCGGAATTAAAAACCGGATCCGCAACAATTAGGATCGTGTTTGCGCCTTCCCTGGCGGTCGGGTTACTGCTCCGAATTGCCGCGATCACGGATGCGGAAGGCGAATAAGCGATCTCATTCGACTTAATCAGGTAATCAAGTGACGCGTAGTCAGCGCCGCTTTTCGTTTTTACGAAGGCTTCAAATGGAACATAGTTAAGGGCACCGTCTGCAACAATCAGCAAACGCTTGTCGCCAATTAGGCCGGCCGCGGGCTCCACGGCAAGCTTGTAAAGCGCGTTCGAAGCCGACGCAAATTCTGCCACGTCTGCGGGCGGAGCCTGCGATAGTCCCACGCCGCGTTGATCTCCGGCATTACTACTGACGATCCCCCGCACCAAGTTTGGAGGAACCATTTGGTCCCGAAAGGCTGTCGCCAGCTCAATAAATTGAGATTTTGCGGACAACTTGAAGACTGAAATGCCGGTGCGCGTGGCCGCAAACAGGTATGACGCATCGTTGCCGAGCTCGTACTCTAACAGCACCGTATTGTCGTCCAGGACTTTTTGTTGAATGTCCGCCAAGGAAGTCGGTTCCGTTGCCGTCAGCGATGCATAACGCGGGCTGGAAGTGCGAATCTGGTTTTCGATCTGATCAAACTCGGTCTGTAGGCTCTCCAGCTCTTTTTCCAGATCCGACGGCTTCGTCTTCTGGTCCGCCTCTAAACTGACACCGGTAAGTTGAGCTGCGATCTCCTGCTGCCGATTCAAATTCTTCTGCTTACGTTCCAGTAAATCGGCAGGTATACCTTCGGTGATTTGCGCGTTTACTTCGGCAAGCATGTCCAGCAGCGACCGCGCACGGCCCTCTTCAGAAATACGCAGCGCTTCGGCGGCGTAATCCAAAGCTTTACCTGACAACGTGCCGCCGGGGGAGGCATTTAGTAGCGCCATTTCGGCGAATGCGCTGACGGCTTCGTCGTAAACATCTTTCGTGGTGGCGAGGAAGGTGCTTCGCGCTTCGTCAGCGCGCAAACTGCCGGCGCGAATTTTTTCAATCGTGTTCAGTGAATCGCGATACGCGGCAACAGCTTGTTCGCGCGTTTTTGCGCCGTCTTTTTCCTGCGCCGCCTGTAACCAGAGGCTGCGAGCGCGACCGCGTTGCGCCGGCCAGATTAGATCGAGACGCTTGTCGTCTTCAGCTCCCTTCTGCGCCGCCTCGTACAACTTAGTAGCGTCCTTGTAGCGGCCTTCCTTTAATGCCACATCAGCGAGGCTCGTGCGGGCGGCTGCGCGAAATCGTCTGGTTTGACCGAGATTCGCAATCACCGGTAGCGATCCGCCGCCAGCCGTCATGGCATTTTGGAAATGCGTTTTCGCCGTGGCCAGATCGTTTTGCGCGAAGGCAATACGACCCATTCCGAGTTCGAACGTCATGTACACGATCGCGACACGATACTCGTCCATCTCTTTTTTGACTTCCAGGAGGCTTACCGCGGAAGTGGTCGGAGTTGCCACGGAGGGCCGGCCCGTCGAGATGCTGCTGACGATTCCCCCCAGACCTCCAAACCGGCGACCGACTTTTGCGGCGGCGCTCTCGGGTTTCTTCACGGTCATGCGCGCGTAAGCCGTGCCCGCATCCGTCAATTGGCCCAGCCGATAGTTCGTATCGCCGATCTTCGCCAGCATTAGATTCGCATTAAAGCCATTGTCTGCGGTGCTCGCAGCGGTCTCAGCCGCAGCGCCGGTGGTCGCGCCTGCCTGGCTTGCCACGGTGGTTGTGGCAGCTGCGGTCTTCTGATCAGTAACAGCGGCGGCCGAAAACGCCGTGTAAGCCTTTTCGTAATGATCCAGCGCAACTTTGTATTGACCTTGCACGAGGTAAAGATCGCCAAGCGCGTCGCGCGCGGCAGCAATGCCACGCTCGTTCTTCGCCTGGGTGTAGAGGTCAAGCGCGTTTTGCAGATAAGTGAGCGCCTGATCGGCGTGACCTTGTTTAAGCAGCGTTCTCCCACGAGATAACGCTGATGACGGATCACTCTGCTGTTGCGCCGAAGTTACAGTTGAATAACGGTTACTTTGGCTGACCCATGTACATAGAATTAACAAAGCCAGCAAACCAACTACTCTGTATTGCGTTTGAAATCTCATAATGCCCTCGGAAATGCTCGCGCCGTTCATTTTGTCTGGGGAGGAACACTATATCCCGAGCGAGCTATTATTATCGAATTTGGATACCCCGAGTTGGGAGCAATTGTTACCGAGACCGTCCGATAGGCGCCAGCCTCGATTGGCTTTGTCGGCTTATATTCAATTGTGTATCCGTGCTGAACGAAGTCAAACATCGCGTTAACTGCGGCGCTGAGTTCCGCATCAGACTTGGGGAAAAACGTCACGCCACCCGTTGCGGCTGTGATTCCTTTCAAGAGATCAAGTGATTTCTTTGGAACGTGCTGATTTAGCTTCCCGTCATCATTATTAAAACTGATCGCAAAGATCTGAATGTTCGTGATCTGTAACAGCTTCAGCACTTGCGCTGAACTGTAATAGCTGGTGCGCTCGTCACCGTCCGTGAGCAAAAATAGCACTCGCCGAATATTCTTGTTAGGAAATTTGTATGCAGCTAAGTGTTGAGCTGAAAGATAAACTGCATCCAATACCGCGGACTGGCCTTCTTCTGCATACAAAGTATCGATCGCGTCTATCAGCCGCCGTTTACTAATTGTGAATTCCTGCAGATCTTCGATCTTGTCGCTCGACACGAACCTAACTATCGCTGTTTGATCAGTGGGTGAAATGGTTTGAATAATCTGTTTTGAAGCTTCAACTATGGTATTAAGGACAGGTCGTACACTTCCAGACGTATCAATAGTGACACAATACGAGGAGCGATCTATTTGGGAGATGACAGAAATGTTTTGAGGAATGCCATCTTCAGTTACGTTAATATCCTTACTGGTCAAGCCAGAAATCGGGGTTCCTTGGGAGTCGAGAAAAAGCACCGGCAACCGAACTGTTCCATCGACAGCGACCGACATTATCGGCTTGTAGATGATGTTATAGAGGTCCTGCCCTAGACGCGGGTCAAGCGTGTGAAGGATTTTGTATTCTTCAACTGCTGATTGATTATCGTCGTGACGGGCATAGGCCACGCCGAGGTTGTAGTGAGGAAGCGGATCTTTTTGATCGAGTCGAATTGATTCCTTATAAGCCTGAATCGATTTTTTGTACTCGCTGGCACCGTATGCGTTGCCGAGACCATTGTAGGCTAGGGCGTAGTCGGGTTTGTAT
>JBKPPE010000404.1:0-5720 GCA_046733375.1 Acidobacteriota bacterium
CATGTGGGGCGAAGGAGAGAAAGTCGCCGGCTGGACGCGCGAAATCATGCGCGGAGTCCAAGAAGGTTGGATACGCCCTCACGTCGATCGCGCTTTTTCTTTTGACCAAATCGCTGACGCCCACCGCCATATGGAAGGGCGAAAGAACACCGGCAAAGTCGTGCTGGTTCCATAATACCGGGAGCGCGAGCGTCCCCCCATACAAGCCGTTCGCGAACTCATGATTTACGGGCTGGACGTATCGCGGGCTGATGCTAGAATGCTGCGCGATTTGAACAGCTAAGGCTTTTCTGCAAAGTCGAATGGCTCAGTCGGAAGGCACAGCAGTACGCAGCAGCTTTGGCGTCACGATGCGCCGCGACGCGTGGTGGGTCGAGCTGATTCCAGTAGTGCTGGTGTTGGGAGCGTTCAGCATCTACGCAACCTGGCGAACATTCGAAAACAATTACTACGAGTTTGGGCCCTATCTTTCCCCGTTCTATTCTCCGCTGCTCAAGACAAAGTGGTGGCCGCTTTCGCCTGCGATCCTGATTTTGTGGGCGCCGCTCGGTTTTCGCGCGACCTGCTATTACTATCGCAAGGCTTATTATCGCGCTTTCTTTCTTGATCCGCCGGGATGTGCGGTGGGCGAGTCGCACGCGCATCGATACAGTGGCGAGACTCGGTTTCCTTTCATCCTGCAAAATCTGCATCGTTACTTTCTCTACATCGCGATCATCTTCCTGATTATTCTGTGGTACGACGCGATTGCGGCGTTCTGGTTTCCTTCGGCAACGGGCAGACACTTTGGAATCGGAATCGGCTCGCTGGGGTTGCTGGCGAACATAATTTTGCTTACCAGCTACACGTTGTCATGTCATTCGCTTCGACACATTGTCGGCGGGAATGTCGATTGTTTCTCGTGCGTAGTCGCCGGCGGTCCGCGTCATGCTGCCTGGCGCGGAGTTTCCTTTCTCAACGAACGGCATATGCTCTTTGCCTGGCTGAGTTTGTTTTCGGTCGGGCTCGCCGATTTGTATGTGCGGCTGGTGGCGTCGGGCGCAATCAAAGACATCAGGTTACTGTGACGGAAAAGTACGAAACGCACGAGCACGACGTTTTGATCATCGGCGCCGGCGGCGCGGGGTTACGCGCGGCGATCGAAGCGTTGGCCCAGGGCGCCAGCGTCGGCGTCGTATGCAAGTCGCTGCTCGGTAAGGCACACACAGTCATGGCTGAAGGCGGCATCGCCGCGGCCATGTCGAATGTCGACGCTGCCGATGATTGGCGCACGCACTTTCGCGACACGATGCGCGGCGGCAAGTTCCTCAATAACTGGCGTATGGCCCAGATTCATGCACACGAGTCCCCAGAGCGTGTGAGAGAACTCGAACAATGGGGCGCCCTTTTCGATCGGACGGCCGACGGAAATATTTTGCAGCGAGCATTCGGCGGCCACACCTTCAAGCGGCTGTGCCATGTCGGCGATCGCACGGGACTGGAGATGATTCGCACGCTTCAGGATCGCGGCGTGCACATGGGTTTCGATGTCTACATGGAATGCGCGATCACGCGCCTGCTGAAAGACGGCGAGCGCATCGCCGGGGCGCTGGGTTACTGGCGAGAGAACGGCCGCTTCATTGTCTTTAAAGCCAAATCGATCGTGATCGCGACAGGCGGAATCGGTAAAGCCTGGCGCATCACTTCAAATTCATGGGAATACACCGGCGACGGAATGGCGTTGGCATACGATGCGGGCGCTGAACTGATGGACATGGAGTTTGTGCAATTTCATCCCACCGGAATGGTCTGGCCGCCAGGCGTGCAGGGCATTCTGGTCACCGAAGCCGTGCGCGGGGAAGGAGGTATTCTCACCAACAAAGACGGCGAACGGTTCATGCAGCGCTACGATCCGGAAAAGATGGAGTTATCGACTCGCGATGTGGTTGCCCGTGCGATTTACACTGAAGCGAAGGAAGGGCGCGGCACTGAACATGGCGGTGCTTATCTCGATATCTCGCACAAACCAGCCGAGTACGTGAAGAAAAAATTGCCGAGCATGTATCACCAGTTCCGCGAGCTTGCTGACGTGGACATTACGAAAGGACCAATGGAAGTCGGCCCGACCTGTCATTACATGATGGGTGGAATTCGGGTCGATGCCGAGAGTGCCCAGACAACTGTGCCCGGTTTGTTCGCGGCCGGTGAAGCCGCGGCCGGATTACATGGCGCCAACCGTCTTGGCGGAAACTCGCTGTCTGATTTGCTGGTTTTCGGGCGTCGCGCCGGACTCGCCGCCGCCGAACACGCGAGACAAGCAGGTTCGACTACGCTTGACGACGCGCAGATCGAGGACGGTACGCGGGAAATGCTCGAGCCTTTTGAGCGCAGCGGTGATAGTCCGTACGACGTACATCGCGACTTGCAGGAAACGATGCAGAATTATGTAGGCATCTTTCGTAATGAAGAAGATCTGACCCGCGGTCTTAATGAACTTCAGAAGCTGAAACAAAGGGCTGCGAAGGTGCGCGCGGACGGTTCGCGCTTATTCAATCCCGGATGGCATCTGGCGCGCGATTTAAGATCGATGCTGACAGTTTCTGAAGCCGTGGCGTTGAGCGCGCTGGAACGGAAAGAAAGCCGCGGCGCGCACAGCCGGATCGATTTTCCGAATTATGACGAGCAGTGGAGTAAGCTGAATAACATCATCGCGCGTGACGGCGAGACATTGCGTTTGCGTCACCGAACGATCGCGGAGATGCCTGAAGACTTGAAGCAGGTAATCGATCAAAAATAACGGCAATGGCTGACGCAACCTTCAAAGTATTTCGTGGCGACCGTGAAAGTGGCGAGTTGCTCGAGTATCAAGTGCCAATCGCTCCGGGCATGGTGGTGCTCGATGCGCTGCATTACATTCAGGCGCACCAGGCCCCGGACCTCGCTGTGCGCTGGAATTGCAAGGCCGGCAAGTGCGGCTCGTGCTCGGCCGAAGTTAATGGCCGGCCGCGTTTGACCTGCAAGACGCGCCTCGATGCGTTGCCGCTCGATGAGCCCATCACTGTGCAGCCGATGAAAGCGTTTCCCGTGCTGAAGGATCTGGTAACCGATGTTTCGTGGAACTATCGCGTCAATAGGAAGATCCCGCCGTTCACGCCGCGGCCGGACGCAGAGTGGAAAATGGATCAGCGCGAAGTCGATCGCGTGCAGGAGTTCCGCAAGTGCATTGAGTGCTTTCTTTGCCAGAATGTCTGTCACGTGCTGCGCGATCATGAAAAGAAGGAAGAATTCGGCGGGCCGCGTTTCTTTGTCCGCGTTGCGGGACTGGAAATGCATCCGCTTGATTCTCTATCGCGTACGGAGTTGTTGAAGAACGAACTCGGCATAGGCTTCTGCAACATCACGAAATGCTGCACCGAAGTCTGCCCCGAAGACATTCACATCACCGACAACGCGATCATCCCGCTCAAAGAGCGCGTGATTGACGACTTTTACGATCCGGTGCGTTGGTTTTTGCGAAAGCTGGGCGGGCGCAAAGGTTGATCTGGTATTGCCCTTGTCGCGCAAAGCAAGCTGCTGATAATCTCGACGCACTGGAATCCGTAAATTTGATCGAAAAGGAGTGCCATGGATTTCCAACTCAAACCAATCTCGAAGGCTGGCATTCCCGAGGCAATATCGAAGGTTGAGCTGTATCGCTATCTGAATGAGCCGGGCGAGGCTGAATCCATTTGCCGCGATATTCTGGCGATCGATGCGGAAAATCAGACGGCGCTGCGTCTCCTCGGACTTTCCATCACCGATCAATTCGCCGGGGATTCTTCAGATCGCCAGAGCGAAGCCGACGCTGCCTTTCAAAATCTGAAAGACAAATATGAACGCATCTATTACACGGGTATCCTTCACGAGCGGCAGGCGAAGGCACAACTCGCGGCCGGGCGCCCACCTTACATCGTGGCGCCGCTTTTTGAAGAGGCCCTGAGTTGTTTCGAAAGCGCCGAAGCGATCCGGCCGCATGGCAATGACGACGCGATCCTCCGGTGGAATCGTTGCGTGCGAATTTTGCAGAGCCGGCTCGGCGTCGACTGGCGAAAGCTGATAGAAACAATCGATGCCGGCGACAGCCCACCGATCTGAATCGCCCCGCGGTCCGCAGACAAATCCCAGGCCCGATCTTAGCAATTTGTCGGAGTCGCCTCGTTTTCGGCGCCTCTTTATTCCACAAAGTACTTGACATCGTCAGGTTGTTTGCGGTAGCGTGCCTCAGGATGGCTCCTGTCTCAGAACCGATTCAGCCGGCCGCGCTGCACGATCGCGCGATGGACAATATTCGATTCATCCGCGAGACGATGGAGCGCGCCTCCGCCTTCACCGCCGTGCCAGGCTGGGGGCAGGTGGCCGTCGGCGTGACCGCATTTGTCGCCTCGTATCTGGCCGTACACGAAGCGACCGCAAGGCGATGGCTATTCGTTTGGCTGGCGGAGGCGGTAATCGCATTGCTTATTGCCGGCTGGACGCTGGACCGTAAAGCACGTGCCACTGATACGCCGCTGCTGTCCGGACCCGCGCGCAAAGTCGCATTCAGTCTTTCGCCGCCGCTGATCGTTGGCGCTCTGTTGACTGCCGTGCTTTTCAAATTGCGCGTTACGTCGGTGATTCCCGGC
Organism: Acidobacteriota bacterium; assembly: GCA_046733375.1. GTDB lineage: Bacteria > Acidobacteriota > Blastocatellia > Pyrinomonadales > Pyrinomonadaceae > UBA11740. The sequence goes on from JBKPPE010000404.1 coordinate 4,641, forward strand.
GTGTGGCTGTTGCTGTATGGGACGGGCGTCGTGACGGGCGGAATGTTTTCCGTCAGCATCGTACCGCTCATGGGGATTTGCTTCATGGTGCTCGGCGCGATCGCGCTGTTTGTCTCACCACCTTGGGCAAACTGGTTGTTGGCGGCAGGATTCGGCGGACTTCACATAATTTTCGGAATCATTATCGCGAGGAAGTACGGTGGGTAAACACGCATTAAAACGAGAAACTAAGAAGGTCGAAAAACGCAAACTGCGCACGGTCGCGCCGCACGCGCCGAGCACCATGCACGAGCTGGATCGACTGATCCACGAGCGTTTGCGGCTTGGGATTATCAGCGCACTGGCGGTGAACGAATCGCTTACCTTCAACGAATTGAAGCACATGGTGAAGACGAGCGACGGCAACCTCAGCGTGCATGCGCGGAAACTGGAAGACGCGGGCTATGTGAACTGCTCAAAGACGTTTGATGGCCGCACACCCAAGACTGAGTACCGCCTGACGAATGCCGGGCGGCGCGCGCTGGAACGCTATCTCGATCACATGGAAGCAGTCATCGGGCAGATGCGAAAGCAGGTTGGCTGACAGCGGGCCAAAATTTTTTGGCAGCGTGCTTTGTTGTGCAAAGCGCTTTGCTGGAGAACGAGGAAGGGCGAAAAATGAATACGAATGTAAATCTTGCAGCGCCGATTGGCGCGCTGGCTTTGTTAGGCACAGCTTTCATTCTGTTTGTATCAGGAACAGCCCTGATTCAATCGCTCATCGTTCGAAAGCGAGTTCGCGTCAAGATCCTTCTGCTGGCCATGCTGGTGATGGTGGCTGCATATCTCGCGGCCATGCTGATTTTTTCTTTTGTCAGTCATGAAACAGTTTTGGCGCGCGGACAAGAGAAGCATTTTTGTGAGATTGATTGCCATCTTGCTTACTCAATTGTGAATACTACGCAAACGAAAACTATTGGCGCCGCGGCCAATCAACTTGCCGCGCAAGGTCAATTCACTATCATTACCATCAAAACTCGTTTTGACGAGACTACAATTTCACCTCGGCGAGGTAATGGGCTGCTGTATCCAAACAGCCGC